>NZ_JBSQBB010000010.1:0-31125 GCF_053851635.1 Mycoplasma sp. 2575 | reverse complement strand
ATATATATATATATTGATAAAAAGGTTAAAAATTCTTTAATAACCATTGAATATATGAAATATTTTAACTAATAAATTAATAATTATGTCTATAAATTCATACATATATTTATTTTTAGCAAATAAATAGCCTTCATTAAAAAGGTTTATAGTTGCGATTTTAAAAAATAAAAAAGGTGAGTTTAACACCTTTATTAAATTTTTTTATTTTAAATATTTACTTTTTTAGGATGGATTTTTAGTTGAAATCAATAGTTTTTGAATCTTCTTTTAGCTTTTTTAGCCTTTTTTGCTGTTCATCAATTATCTTATTGGTAAAATTATGCATTTTTTCAACGGCATCATATGGGCTAGTATAAAACGGTTCATATGGATTTGATATATATACCTTAAATTGAATTTTTTCTCGCAATTCTTTAAAGGCTTGTTCACGATATTTAATAAGTTCTTCCTTAGGATAAGTAATACCAATATTAGATAAATCAGATTCCTTTATTACTTTTCCATCAGAGGTAATAAATGTATTTCCAAAATCTTTATATTGTGAATATGTTTTTTCTAAAGTTTGAACTTGTTTGATATAGTCTTTAACTAAATTAGCTCGTTGCTCAACATCTCAAAGAGTTGTTGTGTCGCCAATTGGACCATTTATCATATTAAAATAATCATAAATTTGATCCTCAATTTCTTCTATTTGAATTTCCAAAACATCTTCAAAAAAATTTTTAACCTTCTTAATTTCAGATTCAACAAAACCACTAAATTTAGTACTTATTTCATCTTCCAATTCTTTATGATTTTTTGTATCCTTCTTTAAATCTCTTAATAAGGTATCTTTTTCTTCCTGAGTAAATGGCAATTTTTTACCACTAAAAACTTCGAATAATGCATTTATTTTTTGATCACTTGTTATTATAAAAGGTTCATCATCTTCATCTCAAGGAACATTGTGTTCTGGTTCATTTGGAAACAAAACTATTCCTTTATCATTGTTTAATAAAAAATCAAAACCTTGCTTGCCTTCTTTTGATCTATCATAATGTTTATATAAATTCTTGTAATAAAAATTATCAATTACATTCTTAATTTCTTCATTAGTTGGATCACCAAAATCAATTTCAATTTTTGGTGCTTCATTTTTTATATTATTTATAAGATTATTGTTAGTGTTAATTGAATCAACTGAGTCTAGATTAATTGCATTTTTAATTAATAGATCCGTAATTGGTTTATTTTGTTTTATTAAATCTGTAAGGACTTTTTTTGAATGATGTTTCTTTAAATCTTCATAAACAATTTTGGTATTATTGCCAAACTCTTGATTTTTATCTTCATTTGGAGTTTCTGATTTCTTTGGTTCTGCTGGTTTTTCTGGCTTGCTTGGTTCAATTGGTTTTTTTGGTTCTTCTGGTTTAGCAGGATTTGCACATGATAGAGCCATAATTGGTGTTGCCAAAACAGGCAAAAATCCTAAAAAAAGTAATTTGCTTTTTTTCATTTTTTTTCCTTTCAATTTAGTATTTTTTATAATTATATGACCAACCAAAAAAAAAAAAATAGCGCTTTTTTAAAAGAAAAATCATATTTTAAATTAAAAATTTATGGCTAATTTAACTTACTATACACTTTTTTTCCATCACTTAATTTTTGTATAATATTTCTAATTTTAGGCTTAAAAAAACTAAAGTTTTATACTGCCATAAACCAATGCAAATAAAAACATAAATAATTCATTAATACATATTAATAAAAAAATGAAAGTCACAAATTAAGCTTAAATTAAACATAAAATAAATAGTTTATATATTAATATTTAAGAATTTTTTAACCGATATTTCATTTTTAAAAAATATATACTTTAATAATATATGTTATCGGCCTTGATTATACTCATTTTTTGTTTCACTAGAGGCATTTATAATAATTGATACACGAAATAAAATAATAAAAAACTCAAATCATTATTTGTGACTTGAGTCTAATTATTTTATTTTGCCTAATGTATTCTTATTTTTGGTTATTATCTAAATTTCTTTATTTAATTAGAATGTTCAATATTTTATTTTCAATATAAATAACTTTAATCACTTGCTTGTCTTTTAATCATTTCTTAATTGAATCAAGCTGCATTGCCTGCGTAACAATTTCATCATTATTCCAAATTGGCCGAATTTCTAACTGACCACGCAACTTTCCGTTAATTTGTACACCAATTTGCGGATTTTTTTCAATAATTAAATTAGTTTTGGCGATTGGCCATTTTTGGTAAAATATCGATTTTTCACCAATCATTTCCAAAAATTCTTCTGCTATATGAGGAGCGAAAGGTGAAAATAAAATAGCAAAGTTTTTAATAATTTCTAATGAATTAATTTTTTCAATATTCGCAAGAAAATTAATAAAGACCATAAACTTGCTTATTGCTATATTAAACTTATATTTTTCAATATTTTCACTAATATCCAAAATAAGTTGATTAATATTACTATCAAGTTCCTGATTTTCATCAGTTATATCAATGTTTTTTCTTAATTTATCAACAATAAGATAAATTCTATCGAGTCATTTTCTAATTCCGTTGAGAGAATCTGTATTTCATGACTTTGACTCAGTTAAGGGGCCCATAAACATCTCATATAACCTTAGGGCATCAGCACCATGTGATTCAACTAGACCATCAGGATTGATGACATTGCCAAGAGATTTTGACATTTTTTGTCCATCTGGTCCTAAAATTAAACCTTGGTTTATTAACTTTTGAAATGGTTCCTTGGTATTGACAATGCCTAAATCATATAAAAATCTATGTCAAAATCTAGCATATAATAAGTGTAATACGGCATGCTCTTGGCCGCCTATGTATAAATCCACTGGCAACCATTGATTAAATCTTTCCTTTGCTTCTTGACTATCAAGCGGCAAATATGTTCCGTCATCATTTTTTAAAATATAGGCCAGGAAATATCAACTAGACCCCGCTCATTGGGGCATTACATTAGTATCATGTCGATATATCTTATTATCAACTTCAACATATAATCAATCCTTAATGTTGGCAAGTGGTCCTTCTGTTGAGCCTGATGCTCTAATATTATTAACCTCAGGAAGTTTTACTAAGTTATCAACTAAATAAATTTTATTATTTTCATCAAATAAAACCGGAAACGGTTCGCCCCAATATCGTTGACGTGAAAATACTCAATCTCTCAATTTAAAATTAGTTTTATTATCAACGACGCCCATCGCATTTAATTTATGATAAATAACTTCTGTTGCTTGTGCTTTTTTAAGGCCGTTTGCGATATCAGAATTAATATGTTTAGAATCGTCAACAAACGGTAACTTCTCCGCTTCTAATACTTGTTTAATAGTTAGATTATATTTTCTTGCAAACTCATAATCCCTGGCATCATGAGCAGGAACAGACATTATTGCCCCTTCGCCATAACTCATTAAAACATAGTCAGAAACTCAAACCGGAATATTTTCATTTGTTAGGGGATGACTAACATATGCACCGGTGAACAAGCCTGTCTTGTCTTTATTAAGTTGCGTTCTTTCAAGGTCGTTTTTTGTTTTTGTTATATTTATATAATCGATAATTAATTTCTTATATTCATCTGTACAAATTTCTAAAAGCAATGGATGCTCAGGACTAATAATAATCGATGAAACACCATAGATAGTATCTAATCTGGTTGTGAAGGTTGCAATATTTTTCTTTGAATTTTTAAGATTTCATCTAACAATATGACCTTGTGATTTTCCGATTCAATTTTTTTGTAATAATTTTAAACTTTCGGGTCAATCAAGGCTAGCCAATCCCTCTAGGAGTTTATCAGCATATTTAGTGATCTTTAGAACTCATTGCTTCATCGGCTTCTTGACGACAGGAAAATTACCGCGCTCCGAAACTTTTTGCCCGTTAATTTCAATAATTTCTTCGTTGGCCAATACTGTGCCCAATCCTTCGCATCAATTAACGTCAATTTCCTCAATTGAAGCAAGTCCATGCTTATATAATTCCTTAAAAATTCATTGAGTTCAGATATAAAACTTGGGATCAGTAGTATTAATTTCTTTATCATAATCATATGAAAATCCCATTAGTTTTAATTGTCTACGAAAGTTATTAATATTTTTTATTGTGAAGGGGGCTGGGTGGTTTCCGGTCTTAATTGCATATTGCTCAGCAGGTAACCCAAAAGCATCTCAGCCAATTGGATGCAATACATCAAATCCGTTTAATCTTTTGTAACGTGAAATTATATCTGTTGCAGTATAGCCTTCAAGATGTCCAACATGTAAACCAGACCCCGAAGGATATGGGAACATATCAAGAATATAGGCCTTTTTATTGCTTTTTTTTGTTGTCTTAAATGATCTATTTTGTTCTCAAAAATCTTGTCATTTTTTTTCTATTAGTTTATGGTTATACATGTTATTAATTTTACATTAATATCTTTTTTTACAAATATAATGTTGTTTAATTTCTTACAAAAAACATTAGCACTGTTTTTATATAAATTATTGTAAAATTTAATATATTATTTTTAACTGTAATACAACAAAACAATAAAGGAAAAAATATGGCTGAAGAAAGTAAAGATTATAAAGACACATTATTAATGCCACAAACAGAATTCTCAATGAAAGCAAATCTTGCTGATAAGGAAATTATCTTCCAAAAAAAATGAGAAGATGAACAACTATATCAAAAAATTTTAGCTTCCAACAAAGGGAATAAAACATTTGTTTTGCATGATGGACCTCCATATGGGAATGGGAATATTCATGTTGGTCATGCGTTAAATAAAATCCTTAAGGACATAATTGTACGATTCAAAAATATGCAAGGCTTTTATGCTCCATTTACACCCGGCTGAGATACTCACGGGCTTCCTATTGAACACAAAATGTTAGTAGAGCGAAAAATGACTGCAAAAGATTTTTCAGTTGTGGAACTAAGAAGAGCATGTGAAGAGTATGCCCTAAGTCAGGTTGCAAAACAAATGGAACAATTTAAAAAGCTTTCATTGCTAACTGATTTTAAAGAAATTTATGTTACTTTAGATAAAAGATTTGAAGCACAACAATTAAGACTTTTTAAAAAAATGCTATTTGATGGTTTGATATACAAGGACCTAAAACCAATATATTGATCGCCTTCTTCACAATCTGCCCTAGCAGAGGCTGAAGTTGAATACGCAGACCATATTTCACCATCAATATTTGTTGCCTTTAAGATTACAGAAGGCAATAATATTGTTTGTAAGGATGAAAAACTAATTATATGAACAACTACTCCGTGAACATTAATTGCAAATTCAGGTGTAGCTATCAATTCAGAATTTGAATACATCAAAATAAAAGTTAATAATATTACTTACATTTTAGCCGAAGGCCTAGTTGAATCAGTTGCTCAACAATGTAAATGAGAAAAATATGAAATTATTGGAAGCAGTTTCAAAGGTAAAGACTTATTAGGAATAAAATACGAAAGTCCAATTAATAAACTAATTTGTCCAGTCGTTGAGGGACACCATGTTACACTTGAAAATGGGTCAGGATTAGTCCATATGGCGCCTTTATTTGGCGAAGATGATTTTATTATTGGAAATAAAAACAACCTTGAAAAAATTATGCACGTCAATGATGATGGGACATTAAATGAAAAAGCACTTCAATTTAAGAACATTTTCTATGATGATGCTAATCCATTAATTGGTAATTTCTTAGAGGAAAATAATTTGTTGCTTGGATTCAAAAAGATAAAACACTCATATCCTCATGATTGAAGAACCCATCTTCCAATTATGTATCGCGCCACTCCTCAGTGATTTGTATCTGTTAAAAAGATTAAAGATAAAATTCTAAATGAAATAAATAATGTTAAAACATATAACGAGTGATCAAAAAACCGCCTTGAATTAATGCTTGAAAATCGCGATACTTGATGTATTTCAAGACAACGAAGTTGAGGTGTTCCTATTATTGTTTTTTATGACAAAAACAAAAATCCAATATTGGAAGAAGAAATATTTGACTATGTCATAAATATTATAGAAAAACATGGCTCAAACATATGATATGAAAAAACAGCGGACGAATTATTACCTGAAAAATATCAAAAACTTGGATACACTAAGGAAAATGATATTATGGATGTTTGATTTGATTCAGGATCAACTTCACTAGGTGTTAAACCTGCTGCTATTGAGGCGCCATTTGACTTATATCTTGAAGGTTCAGACCAATATCGCGGTTGATTTAATAGCTCAATGATAAATTCGGTTGCTTGAAGAGATAAAAGTCCCTTTAAGTCATTTCTATCGCATGGTTTTACCCTCGATGGCAAGGGGCGCAAGATGTCTAAATCATTAGGAAATACAGTTGACCCGCTAGAAATAGTAAAAAAATATGGTTCAGATATTTTAAGATTATGAGCTGCAAACTCTGAATACACGGCCGATATTACAATTGATAATAAGATTTTGGAACAAAATGTCGAAATTTATCGTAAATTAAGAAATACAATCAAATTTATGCTAGGAGCACTATTTGACTTTGATTTTAATTATGTTAGTCTTGAATCTATTCATGCATTAATGTTTGAAAAAATAAATAACTTGGAAGCAAAAATTCTATCTTTTTATGAAAATTATAAATTTGTAAATGTTATTAAAGAAGTAAATAATTTTATCATTGATTTAAGTTCTTACTACATCACAATTACAAAAGATATTTTATATCTAAATAAACAAGATAACTATGAAAGAAGACAAGTTCAAACCGTTTTTGCCAAAACCATTAAAACTTTATTGCAAATACTTGCTCCTATACTTCCAACAACTATGGAGGAAGTATATCAATATTATAACGAACCTAATAAGCAAGAATCTGTACACTTATTAAAATGAAATCTAAATAAAACTTTTTCAACAAAGCTAAGCGATAAATGACAAGAATTTTTTGATCTAAAAGACGAAGTTTATAGATTAATTGAAGAAAAGATTAAATTGCAAGAAATTAAGAGACAAAACGAGGCATTTGTAACTATTACAACTAAATCAGAATTCATAAAATCGTTACCACTAGCTAAATTACTAATGATTGCTAAATTAACCATCGGAAACGAAATGAAGGTTGAAAAACGCGAATCATATAAATGTCTAAGATGTTGAAATCACTTTGAAAAAGATCAATTTAGTTTTAAAAATGAAATTTGCTTTAGATGCGAGGAGGTTATTGATGCAAGAAAATAAAAAGGAAAAATACTTTTCAAAAGAATATTGAAAAACAAATTGAAAATTCATTCTTGTTAACATAGCAATTTTTTTGGGAGCATTATTTATTTTCTTATTAATAGACCAACTTACAAAGGAATATATTTTTAGATGAAAAGATAAAAGCATTTTATCTCCAGATCTAGACTATGAAATCGGCAATAAATTTATAATCTTTAAATCAGTTTTTCACGCTGGCACTACGTTAGGTTTTTTTGAAAGCAATTTGCCAGTCTTGCACACATTTAGTTTTGCCATTATTTTAGGTTCACTATGAGGCGTAACTTTTGTTAGAGAAAAACATTCAATATGCATAACTATTTTTCTTGGCTTAGTAAGTGCTGGATCTATGGGTAATATGATTGATAGATTTATATTCGGTGGCGTAAGAGATATTATGAATTTTCCGTGAGCAAACCAAGGTGTTTTAAATTTTGCTGATATTTGATTAGTTTTAGGAGCAATAAGTGTGGTTTTATCAATTATAACCATACATTGAATAAAACATTATAAAAAGAACAAACTAACAAAAGACGAAAATAAGGTTTAACTAAACCTTATTTTTTTCGCTCTTTTTTCATATATTTGTTATATTTCCAGGTTTATAAATTAAAAATTTATAGGGAGGAAAAATGAAAAAATTAAGTGAAAAAGAATGTGATGAAATTGCTGGCGGATTTGCTATATCAGCCTTAATTACTTCTATATTAGGAGCAATTCCAATAATCACCTCAGCAATAAGCTCTACCGTAGGTCTAATAAGATCAGTAAATTCTTCAAAGGGCGAAATTAAAACCAAAGATTTCAATGCAAAATGGGAAGATACTGATAATAACATTGGCTTCAATGTTGGCTTTCATTACTGCTTATAAATAAAAAACTAGGAAACTTTCCTAGTTTTTTATTATTAATCTTCTTTTTTGAAATAAGTACTTATTTTTTTGATTTTTCTAATATCTTGTTAAATCTTTCTACACGACCACGTGCCTTAACGTCTGTACGATTTCCGGTGTAGAATGCATGACAATTAGAGCAAACATCTAAAGATACTTTTTCAGCGGTTGAACCAAAAATAAAATCTGTGCTACACGATGAACATGTTGCATGAATTTCAGAATATTTTGGATGAATTTCCTTTTTCATAGAATATGCTCCTTATATATTATTTATTGAAGTTAATTAACTAGCAAAAATTATAACATAAAAGCGTTATTTTTACTCATTAATATTTTTTCATTTTCACTCAACAACTTCTGGCATATCGTAACCAAATTCATGAATATATTCATTATGTTCTTGTATTTTTTTATTCATTAAATCGATAAAATTTTGTTCCTTAGAACCATATAATTTCTCTATCGCATCTTTAGCAATATGGTATCTATCCATTTCGCTTAATTGTCTGATATCAAAACTAGTTGTTATATCACCATTTTCACGATAACCATGAATAATTAAATTGTGATTTGTTCGATCAAAGAAAATATCTCTTATTAAACCTTCAAATCCATGGAAAGAAAACACAACTAGTTTATCTCTTGTAAATGCCTTATCAAATTCCTCGTCACTAATTCCACGTGGATCGATCTTAGGATTTCTTAATTTTAATAAATCAACAACATTAATATACTTGATTTTAAGCTTAGGAAAATGACTATGAACAATAGAAATTGCTGCTAGTGTTTCTAGGTTCGGTTCAACACCAGATGATGCAAAGACAATATCAGGCGTTTCTGTTTCCTTAACATTTGAAGCTCAATCAATAACCTTATAGCCTTTTTCAACAAGTTCTTTTGCTTCATCGATATTGAAAAATTGTTCTCGCGGTTGCTTAGAAGCAACAATTAGATTAATAACATTTCTTTCGGTTAATGATTTTTCCATAACAGCCAAAAGTGTATTAGAATCTGCAGGCAAATATTCTCTTATTAATTCAGGACGTTTGTCGGCAAGATGGCCTAAAAGGCCAGGATCTTGGTGCGTATAACCATTATGATCTTGTTGAAATGCTGTTGAAGTTGCAATAATATTTAGAGATGGATAATCATTTCTTCATTTCAATTCTAAAGACTTCTTTAATCACTTCATATGCTGAGTTAACATTGAATCGATAACCCGTAAAAATGATTCATATGAAGCAAAAAAACCATGGCGCCCAGTCAAAACATAACCTTCCAAAAAGCCTTCAGCCTGGTGCTCACTTAATTGTGAATCAATAATTCTACCAACAGGACCAACAAATTCATCATATTTGTCCGAATATTCCTCTAATCATTGACGCTTAGTAACTCTAAAAAGTTCAAATAATCTATTTGATTTTGTTTCATCAGGACCAAAGACCCTAAAATTATCAGGATTTTTTGTTACAACATCAGCCATATATTTTCCTAGCTCAACCATATCCTGCCCTTTATTTTTACCAGGATATTCAACATTAGTAGCAAATTTTTCTCATGGAGATAAATCTAGATAGCGTGAATTGATTCCTCCGTTTGTTATTGGATTTGTTGCCATTCTTTGCTTACCTTTTGGAGCAAGGTTTTTAATTTCTGCTAGAATAGTTCCGTTTTCATCAAAAAGTTCTTCAGGTTTATATGATTTTAGTCACTTTTCTAACTCTTTAATGTGAGTAACATTAAAAGCACTAACAGGCAAGGGCACTTGATGTGCTCTAAAACTGCCTTCAATTGCTTGTCCATCTCAATCTTTTGGACATGTCCAACCTTTCGGGGTTCTAACAACTAGCATAGGCCATAATGGTCTTGTTGCACTATTCGGCCCGACTAATTCTGCCTTAGCCTTAATATTTAGAATATCTTCAATAGCTTGATCCATGATTTCAGCCATTTCTTGATGAATTTCAACACTAGTTTTATTACCACTTCATTCAAAGAAATATGGCTTTCAACCTAAACCTAAAAAATATTGTTCAATTTCCTTTTTTGGTTTTCTTGCTAAAAGAGTTGGATTAGAAATTTTTCCACCATTTAGATGAACGATAGGAAGAACAACACCATCATTCACTGGATTAATAAACGAATTTGAAAATCATCCAGCACAAAGGGGCCCAGTTTCAGCCTCACCATCGCCTATAACCGCAGCTGCAATCACACCAGGATTATCCAATATTGCTCCTGTTGCATGCGATAATGAATAGCCTAATTCTCCACCTTCATGAATTGATCCAGGTGTTTCAGGAGCAGCGTGACTTGCTGTTCCACCAGGAAATGAAAAACGCTTGCACATTCGTTGTATCCCTTTTTCATCCTGTGAAATTTGGGGATAAATTTCTGAATAAGAACCATCCAAATATGAGTTAGATATCATGACTTGGCCGCCATGTCCAGGACCCTCTATATAAAACATATTTAAATCATATTTATTAATAACACGGTTTAAATGGGTATAAATAAAATTTTGTCCAGGAATTGTACCTCAGTGACCAATAGGATATAATTTAATATCATCTTTTGTTAATTCTTTTTTTAATAATGGATTGTTTCTTAAATAGATTTGAGCAACACTTAAATAATTAGCTGCTCTAAATCACTTATCCATTAATTCAAAATATTCTTTTTTATCAAAATTACTATTCATATTCCTCCATAATATATTTTTGCAAAAAATATAGTAATAATATTTTACATCAATTTATTAAGAAGTAAAGGGGTTAATAGCTAATCATACATAAAAACAAAAAATGCCCTACAATAAACATAGTCATTTTTTTAAAAACACATTTTATTGTCAATTTCTCCAAAAAAGCGTATGTAGAGTTTCTTGATTTAATGACAACTGTATTCTTTTTTGTTATATCAATTTATTATAATTTTCTACAATAGTTTTTAGTTATAAAAAGCCATTTTTTTAACATATGTTTAATAACTAAATCTAGATCATTTACTGAAAATAAATTTTAATTGAGAATTTTATTTGTTTTGTGATGAATTACAACTGATAAATAAATATAATTTAATTTTTTGATGTTTCAATATATGAAACACAATTTTTGGCGTATCTCTATTACAATTTCTTTTTTTTCTCTTAGCTATTTCCTATTATCAACTAATTAAAAAAATCCAAGCACAAATGTGACTGGATTTTTTATCTATGTTCAACAAAAGCAAGTAATTTTATAATCCTAATTCCTCATCAGTCGGAATATCTAGATTTGAACCAACATAAGCAAAAATTTCGGGACTTTGTTTTAAATATTTACCATCTAAAATTCTTTGAACAGATTTTATCGTATCTTCCAACGAAACATAAACACCGGGAGATTTTGTAAAGTGTTCAGTCATAAAGAAGTTTTGAGTAAAGAAATTTTCCAATTGAAGAGCCTTTTTAACTGTATTCTTACTTTGTTCATCTAATTCATCAAATCCTAGAATCAAAATAACATCTTCAAGGTCTTTATATGCTTTTAAAATTCTTTTTGTTTCTATGATAGCGTCAAAGTGTGCTTTACCAATAATTTTTTCATCAACAGAGTGTGATGAAGAAGCTAGAGGGTCAAAAGCAGGGAAAATATTTTTTGAGGTTTGATTACGCGATAAAACAAGATTACCATCAAGGTGATTAAATACTGCAACGGCTGATGGATCACTTAAATCATCCATTGGCAAGAAAATAGTTTGGAATGATGTTATTGATCCATTTTTGTTTCTAAATAATCTATTTTCAACATTAGCAACATCTGATTCTAATGTAGATTGATAACCACCTACAGAAGGTTTTTTACCCAATGAAGCAGAAACCTCATTTTCAGCCTGAATAAAACGATAAATATTATCAATAAATAATAAGACATCATCTTTTTCATAATCTCTTAAATATTCGGCAGCTGTAATACCAATTGGTACAATCGACATTCTAGCTCCTGGTGATTCATTCATTTTTGAAATATACATTACTGAATTCTTCATTAAATTTGATGATTCTAACTCATCAAATAATTCAATAGCTTCACGTGATCTTTCTCCGGAACCAATAAAAATATTTGAAGTCTTTGTTGATTTTTTATTAACATTAAAAATAATTTCCTTCATTAAAACAGTTTTACCAACACCGGCGCCACCAAATATACCCAATTTATATCCTTTAATAATTGGCATAAAGAAGTCAATTGCCTTAATTCCTGTTTCAACTATTTCTAGATTACTCTCTAGATAGCGATCGTTGTTAATAATTGAATTCATTTCAATATATATAGGTTTTGTTCCACGTTTTTCAAGTAACGGTTTTCCCTCAAATGAATAGATATTATTTTTGGAACCTGAACCAACTGGAACCATAAAACTTTGTTTGGTATTAATAATTTCATCATTGATGTTAATTTCTTTTGAAGAATAAATAATAATAGCTCTAATTGTTTCCTCATCAATAATTCTTTTTACCAATAAATAAGTTTTGCCGTCATTCGTTGTTAGTAATTGATTAACTAATGGCAACTCTTTTTTATTAAATTTAACTTCAATAATGTCAGATCATAATTTAACTATTTTTCCCATTATTTATCTCCTAACTTTTTAGCAACTAATTCTAAATATTCCTTACTAAATTCAACAAACTCATGTTCATATTCAACATCTCATCCTAAATTTAAATAATCTGAATATTGTTTTAAAGCATATGCAAAAAAGTTTTTCATAATCTTATCATCATAATCTGTACTTGTTTGCATAGTATTATAAGCATTTTTAGCTTCCTGATTTGTTTCAATTAAAAGATCGATAAATCTTAGCGCTTTTTCTTCATCCTTAATCCCATGTAATATAGTTCATGAAATTAGTTTAGACATCAATAAAACAAATTTATTCGAATATAATGTATATCCTTTTTGGATAAACATCTTATCAATCATTTTTCCTTTGTACAATAATGTTGCAGTTTCTTTATTCAATTCATAATCAAGAGCAGCAAGCTTTAAATGTCTCTTATATTGTTTAAAGATTTTACCTACTTCTGAAGCTACCTTTGACATAATTCTATTTTGTACTGATGAACCAGTTCTTGAAACTGATAAATTAATATTTATAGCCGGTAAAACACCTTGAGAAAATAAGTCAGCGCTAGTTACAATTTGACCATCAGTAATTGATATAACATTAGAAGAAATTAATGAAGTTATATCGCCATCAATAGTTTGTAAAATTGGTAAAGCAGTAATTGTTTTTCTATTTTTAAATGAACCAGCACGTTCTAATAATTGTGAATGAGCAAAAAATATGTCGCCGGGCATTGCTTCCTTACCAACAGGCTTATCAGTTAATAAAGCAATTTCTCTAATAATATTAGCATGCTTTGTTAAGTCATCAAATATAATAACAACATCATCAGTTAATGAAATGTTTTCAGCATGTGCCATACCTACATACGGAGCTAGATATTGCTCGTATGCACTAGTAGCAGGCGCATCAACAATAATAGTATTTTTTAAAGCATCATGTTCTTTTAAGGTATTATAAATTTTAGATATGCTTTCTCTTTTTTGTCCAATTGCAACATAAACACACTTGGTATTGGTTTTTGCTTGATTTAAGATAACATTAATTGCTATGTGAGTTTTTCCGGTTTGTCTATCCCCAATAATTAATTCACGTTGTCCTTTTCCGATAGGAATTAATAAATCTATTGATGTGAATCCTGTATATAGTTGCTCATTTAATGTTTGAACACTCATTAATTGATGAGCAAGTTTAAATGTGGCACTTTCAGGATCATTTTTTTGTTTTTCAACAGCAAGCTTTTTAGGTAAAACAACATCTCCAAAAATATCGACTACATTTCCAAAATGTTGTTTTGAAGTAAATACATCACGCTTTTGGGTAGCGATTATTGTATCATTAATTTTTAACTCTTTATTTTCATTATTAGCTAATAAAAACGCGTGATCATTTGTAGCGCTAATAAGAATTAATTTAATATTTGTATCTCTTTCGCAAACAAATTGTTGTCCTTGTTCATAAGGAAATTGTCCTGATACTTCAACAATATAACCAAAAATAGAAATTATCTTGGGATTTTTATTTGGTTTAGCATTACTATTTTCCATTTTCTTCTCCTTTATCATTCATAAAATAACTTTTTTTAATATATAACTTCAAAATTCCTGCTATGTCTGAGAAATATAAAATAATGTTAGGCAAGAATTCAACATAATATCCATCTTTTATTAGGTCCTTAAGAATCTCATTATATAATTTTTCGAAGTCATTATTTCATTCAAATTCTTCATTATTCACATAAATTAATGGAACTTTTTTATAAATGCTAAATATAGCGTTTTCTTCGAAGTTAACAATAAAATTGGCAAATTTTATAGGTAGATAATCCATAAGTGATTTCTTAATTCTCTCTAGAAAGTCAATTACACGGGAATCCTTTGTATTAAAATTACCTTTAAATAAAATAGTTGAAATAAGTTTATTAAAATCAATTAATTTAATTTCATTTTGATTTTTTTGATCTTCAAACCAGAACAAAATTCTATCTTTATTTCCATCTATTAATATAGATTTTTTTTCAGGCATTTTTCTCCTTAAAATAAGTTAAATAATAAAACAACATTATTATAACCATAATTTCCTAATAATTTAGGAATTGATAATAAAAAAATAATAGCAAAGCCATTATTTTTCTACAATAGGATATACTGAAGCAAATTTTCTATTAATTCTATTTTCGAATTTTACAATACCATCTATTAAAGCAAATAATGTATCATCTTTTCCTTTGCCTACGTTATTGCCAGGAAAGATTTTTGTTCCTCTTTGTCTATAAATAATGCTTCCGGCTGTTACAAATTGTCCATCAGTAGCCTTAACGCCTAATCTTCTACCAGCCGAGTCTCTACTATTCGAGGTTGTTCCACCAGATTTCGTATGTGCCATGTCTTATTTCTCCTTAATTTCTGCAATTTGAACTTTTGTATAAGGTTGACGGTGACCTAATTTACGTTTATGAGTTGATTTAGCATTGTGTCTATAAACAACAATTTTCTTTGCTTTCCCTTGTTTTTCAATGATACCTAAAACAGAAGCAGCTTCTAAATATGGAGTTCCAATTTTATTTTCGACTGCTAAAACTTTATCAAAAACAACCTTGTCCCCTGCATTTCCATCGATTTTTTCGATATAAATAGAATCGCCTTTTTTAACGATTAATTGTTTACCACCTGTTTCGATAATTGCAAACATTTAAAATCTCCTTATATTTTGTCACATCTTTGAGGTACTTTTAAAAAGTTTAAAAACCTGTTTAGAATGGTTACTCTATAAGTAACTTGATTATTTTACCACAAATTTGCGTATATTTCGGCAAAATAAAAAAACAAGGAAATTATTCCTTGTCCTTATTCTAATTAATTATTCGTAATCTATTTTATTATCATCAAATTCTTCTGATTCATTATCATCAGTCTCAAAATCTTCATTGTCATAAAAATCATCAGCAAAGTCATTAACAAAGCCTTTGTCACTAAGACCTTCTTCATCATATTCTTGTGTCAAAGTATCTAAATCAATCATATTTTCATCGCCTAATTCAATATCGTCTTGTTCTTCATTTTCATCAAAATTTGTAAAGTATTTAATCGATGGTTTAATATCGTATTTAGAATGTTCTTCAAATGAATATAGTGCAGTTCCTGAAGGGATTTTCTTTCCAACAATAATATTTTCTTTTAGACCACTTAAATTATCTGTTCTAGAAGAAATGGCAGCATTAACAAGAATTTTCGAAGTTTCTTGATATGAAGCGGCAGCCAAAAACGAATCAGACAACAGTGGAACTTGTTTAGCACCTTTAATAACAACACTTCCATATGCTGGAATTTTGTTTTGAGATAATAATAACGAATTTTCTTCTTGATAATCAAAGATATCAACAATAGCACCAGCAAAGAATTTTGAATCTCCGGGATCACTAATAACAATTTTAGACATCATTTGTCTAATAATAATTTCAATATATTTATCACTAATAGCAATACCTTGAATGCGATAAATTCTTTGAATTTCTTTTAGTAAGTAATTTTGGACTGTTCTAACATCAGTTAGTGCTAATAACTCTTTTAGAATAATTGGGCCTTCTGAAAGCTTTTGGCCGACTTTAACATCATCACCAATAGAAACTCTTAATTTCTTATTAGTATTAACTAAAATAGATCTAGTTTCAATTTGATTTTTATTATTCAGAATTTCGATATAAACAACATAATCGTTATCAGATTTTTCAAGTTTTTCAATATCAACTACAATACCTTGATATGGCGAAATTGTTGCTGGTCTACCTCATGGTTGTTCATGAGCATCAATTAATTCAATTAATCTAGTAAAACCACCAGTAATATCTTCAACACCAGCAACCCCACCAGTATGGAATGTACGCATAGTTAGCTGTGTACCAGGTTCACCAATTGATTGAGCAGCTATGATACCTACTGCTTCACCAATATTAACAACACGGTTTGTTGCTAAGTCCTTACCAAAACACATTTTACATACACCATTACGAGTATTACATCCAAGGATCGATCTAATTTCAACTTCTTCAATACCAGCGTCAATAATTTTTTGTGCTATTTTATTAGTAATTAAGATGTTTCGGCTACAAATCAAATTACCTTCTTTATCATAAATTGGCTTATTTGAAAATCGACCAATTATTCTTTCTTTTAGAGATACAATAATTTGTTTTGTTTTAGTATCAATGATATTTCTAGCTAAAAATCCATATTCCGAACCACAATTTTCTTCTCTAACCACAATATTTTGAGCAACATCAACCAATCTTCTTGTTAAATAACCTGATTTAGCAGTATTAAGTGCAGTATCAGTAAGACCTTTTCTAGCACCATGGGTTGACGAATAGAATTCAAATGCGGTTAGGCCCTCGATAAATGATGACTTAACGGGAACTTCAACGGTCGAACGAACAACCCTATCATTTTTAGCATCAGCTTTAGTGGTTTTTGTATTGTTAGCCATCAGTCCACGCATACCAGCTAATTGAACATAGTTCGAAATGTTTCCACGAGCACCTGAGTTAATCATAGTGATAACTGGGTTTTGTGGATTTTCTTTAATGATTGTTTGCAATTCTTGTTGGATTTTATCTTTGATTTCAGCTCATTTTTTAATAGTTAACGAGTATCTATCATCATCAGTTATATAACCTAATTTGTAGTAGTTTTTTAATTTAGCAATATATTCATCACCTTCAGCGATATATTCTTTCTTCTTTTCAGTTTCTAAAATATCCGAGAAGGAAATAGAAATACCTGAAGTAGTTGAATAATCAAAGCCAAGTTGTTTAATATCGTCAAGAATAGAAGCAACAATATTTGTATATTTAAATCAAACCTTTTCTAACAATTTAGCTTTCTCTTTAGCACTTAATGGAATATGAATTTGTCCGCGGTATCTCTCTTCATTTTCTAAATTTAATTTTTGTTTTTCTTCTAAAACAAATTCAGTCAATAAATCTGCATGTTCTCTTTCAAGATTTTGGCCCTTGTAGGTTTTTAATTTTAGAAATTCTAAAACAATATCTGAATCTTGCAAATCATTAATTTTATCAATAACGCTAGCAACTTCCGCTATGCTTATCGTTGCAACATAGTTATCAAACATGTAACGAATAATCTTGGCAATATTCTTTTTATTAAAGGCATCTAGCAATGGCAAGGTCTTAATATATTCAGAAATATTTATACCAGCTTTAACTACATATGTTTTATTAAACTCATTCTTATATTCCTCTAAATTAATTGCCTTTATTACTTTATTATCAAAGATAAAAGGAAAATCTTTTGGAAACACATTATTAAAAATAAATTTACCAACTGTTGAAATAACATAAAGTTGTTGATTAATTGTATTTTTATTAAATATTTTAGAGTTTTTTACCTCTTCAGCAGGTAATGCTACCCTTGCATGTAAAGAAACTTTTTTAGCTTCAAGGTTCCTTATCATGTGATCATAATTGTCAAAGACTCTTCCTTCGCCCTTAGCATCTTTTTGTTCAATTGTTAAATAATATAAACCCAAAATCATATCTTGTGAAGGATTAATAATAGGTTCTCCATCCTTAGGGCCTAGAATATTTTTATTGGCAAGCATCAATTCACGACTTTCCAATAATGATTGTTCCGAAATAGGCACATGAACAGCCATTTGGTCACCATCAAAATCGGCATTAAAAGGGGTACATACTAAAGGGTGTAATCTTATAGCCTTTCCTCTAACTAAAACCGGTTCAAATGCTTGGATAGACAAACGGTGAAGCGTAGGAGCACGGTTAAGAAGTACTAGTTTTCCTTTAATTGCTTCAGCGACATGAGGTCAAATAATTGGATTTTGATCTTCAATTATTTTCTTAGCATTTTTAACAGTTGTTGCAACCTGTTGATCAATTAAACGAGCAATAATTCATGGCTCAAATAATTTTGCAGCCATCTCTCTTGGAATACCACATTGATGCATCTTTAAATTTGGCCCAACAACAATAACAGAACGGCCAGAATAGTCTACACGTTTTCCAAGTAAATTCTGTCTAAAACGTCCTTTTTTACCTGTTAGTGCATCTGAAATAGATTTAAATGGACGATTGTCCTTTGATAAAACAGGGTTAGGAGTTCTTCTTTGATTATCAATTAAAGCATCAACGGCTTCTTGAACCATACGTAATTCGTTTTGCGTTACGAGTTCAGGAGCATCTTTTTCTTGCCATTCTTGTAAACGATTATTTCTAATAATAACTCTACGATATAGCTCATTTATATCACTTGTTGAGTGTCTACCACCATCCAATTGAATTAATGGTCTAAGATCAGCTGGAATAACTGGTAAATTGTAAATTAGCATATTTGTTGGCGATTGTTTTGATTCAATAAACGCGTTAATAACTTGCAATCTCTTATATAATTTTTCCCTATTTTGTTTAGTAGTAGTTGCAAACTTTTCGGGATTTTTAGATTCTTGTAAATTGAGCTGATTAATTTGCTCTGTTACATAAGCTTTTTCAGCGACTAGATCTAAATTCTTCAATAGATACTCAATAGCTCTTGCCCCAGTCATAATTTTTGCGTCTGAGTAATGTTGGATGATATCATTTAATTCATAAAAGTCAATTCCATATTCTTGACCAATTTTTGAAGTAGCTTTTTCAACCAATTGCTCAATTGTTTCTGAAATTTCATCATAAGCTTCTTTATGGTCTGGATTTTTTGGATCAAAACGTGTTAATAATTCATCCAATGCTTCTTTATATATAACAGCAGCATCATTGATTTCGATTATTAAGTTTTTAGGTAATGATTTAAGTCCACCATCTTCTACAACAATATGATTTTTATAATAAATAAGATTTTCAAGTTCCTCTCTTCTAACTGTTTCAGATGAATTTTGACTCGAAATTCTTAAACCTAATAATTTATAAATAATTGAATGGTCAACCTTAAAAAACCAAAAATGAACAACAGGGCTATTTAACTTAATATGCCCCATATGATTTCTACGTGCTATTTTAGGCAAGATTTGAACATTTTCTTTACGACACAAATCAGTTCTTGTACAATATGAACCTTCATTTATTTTCTTATATTTATAACCACAAGTAGGACAACGATAATCTATCATTGGTCCAAAAATAATTTCATCAAACAAACCACCACGTTCAGGTTTATATGATTTATAGTTAATAGTTTCTGGTTTTGTAACTTCCCCATGCGATCAAGATTCAACATCCTCAGGAGTAGCTAATGATAAAGAAATTTTTCTAATTTTTGATTCATCTAATAAATCGAATTTTGCATTGTTTTTCATTATTCTGCTCCCCCATCTCAATCTTGTTGATATTTAGTATCAATTCTTTCATATTCAAGCTCATTTTCTTCTCGTGAATCATCATGAGTTTCAAGTTTTATGCACAAACCTCTTAGTTCATATGCCAAAACATTAAACGACTCAGGCATACCTGGCTTTGGCAACTTTGTTTTTCTTGCAAGCGAGTTATAAAGCTGATTACGTCCATTAATATTATCTGACTTATATGTTAATAGTTCTTGTAATAAATTTGCTGCACCATATGATTCGATGGCTCATGCTTCCATTTCCCCGAATCTTTGCCCACCATTTTGCGACTTACCACCAAGCGGTTGTTGCGTAATTAATGAATATGGTCCAACTGAACGAGCATGCATTTTATCATCAACCATATGATATAGTTTTAAATAGTACATTATCCCAACCGATATTGGTTGATCAAATGGTTCACCAGTGCGACCATCATACACAACAGATTTACCTGATGGATTAATTTTTGCTTCTTCAAGAATTTCTTTAATTTGATTATGAGTAATTCCATCAAATGTTGGAGTAACAAATTTTGTATTTAATTTTTGTGCAGCTAAGCCAAGGTGCAATTCTAGAACTTGTCCAATATTCATCCGTGATGGAACACCTTGAGGGTTAAGAACAATATCCAGTGGAGTACCATCTTCTAAATAAGGCATTTCCTCAACTGGTAAAACAACGGAAACAACGCCTTTATTACCATGACGACCTGCCATCTTGTCCCCAACTTTAATTTTTCTCTTTTGGGCAATTGAGACTTTAACAATCTTTTCAATACCGTCTTCTAGAACATCGCCAAATTCACGACTCAAAACATCAACAGCAACAACTGTACCATTATGACCATGTTTAACTTTTAGTGATGTATCCTTTTTTGAAGCAGTCTTTTGTCCAAAGATAGCTCCCATCAGTTTTTCCTCAGGAGTTGGGTTTTCTTCGCCTTTTGGCGATGTTCTACCAACCAAAATATCACCTGCAGAAACTTCAGAACCGACTCTAACGATACCATTATCATCTAAGAAACGCTTTGAGTGGTTTGAAACATTAGGAATATCAGTTGTTAAAATATCTTCACCGGCTTTTGAATGTCTAAATTGAATAGTTTGTTCTTCAATGTGAATCGAAGTATAGACATCATCCTTAACTAGTCTTTCTGATAAAACAACAGCATCCTCATAATTAAAACCATGTCATGTTGTGAAACCGACCAAAACATTCTTGCCTAATGCCATTTCACCATTTTTCATTGATGGACCATCAACTAGTAAATCTCCAGTTTTAACACTTTGACCTACCTTAACTAATGGAACCTGATGAATTAAGGTACCTTGATTAGATCTCTCGAAAGTTCTTAAATGGTATTCATCTTTCTTATTGCTTTCATCTCTCTTAATGATAATAACGTTAGCATCAACATAAGATACCACACCATCATATTTAGCAATAATGTTTGTTGAGGAATATTTAGCAATATCAGCTTCAACACCAGTTGCAACTAATGGAGCTTCAGGGAATAATACAGGCACAGCTTGACGTTGCATATTAGAACCCATTAATGCCCGGTTAGCGTCATCGTTTTCTAAAAAAGGAATAGCAGAAGCAGCGATCGAGGTCATTTGACGGTTTGAAACCCCAACAAAATTAACTTCATTAGCTGGGACTTCAAGATATTCATTATCACGACGAACCATTACCATTTTATCAACAATTATATCATTTTCAATATTGACGGTTGATTGCGCAAATGTATACCCAGCTTCTTCGATGGCTGTTAAATAGTGCGGACTTGAAAAATCTACCTTTTTGTTTTCAACCTTAAAATATGGCGATTTAATAAATCCGTATTTATCAATGTCTGCGAATGATGCAAGATTAAGAATAAGTCCAATATTCGGCCCCTCAGGAGTTTCAATTGGGCAGATTCTTCCATAATGGGTAGGGTGAACATCACGAACCTCAAATTGGGCGGTATCACGGTTTAGACCTCTTGGCCCCAGCGAGGTAATACGACGTTTGTTCGAAATTTCGGCTAACGGATTACATTGGTCCATAAATTGCGAAAGTTTTGATGTATTGAAAAATGATTTAAACTGGTTAAATATTGGTTTATTATTTGTTACATTCTTTGGCGTAATCTTTGATGTTTCCTTGGTTGAAATTCTTTCACGAGTATTTTTTTCTAATTTAATTAGACCGATTCTAAATTGATTTTGCAAAAGCTCACCAATAGTAACAATTCTTTTATTTACTAATGAGTCAGGATCATCATCGACACCAATATTAAACAATAAATTAAAATAGTATGATATTGTTGCAATTAAATCAGGAATTAGTAAAAAGTTTTCAGTTGAATTAGGATCATTACCTAGCACTTGAACTTTATTAATGTCATTTATCATGTCATTTTCTGTCGGATAAACTCATACCCTCGGAACAGATAAACGCAAAGCAAGTTTTTCATTTCCAGGCATATCCAATTGATTACCATATACTGAAGGATCAACATCAGGCAATTTTCACAAAGGAAGAATGCCTAATCTAAATTCCTCCGCAATCTTTCTTGCTATTTCTCAAGTAATTAACAAACCTTTTTCATACTTAACTTCACCATCCATATTAATGATATGCTCAGCTAAATAGGTGTTTACTAATCTTTCGGCGATATTTAACTTACGGTTCAAAGTAAAACGTCCAGTTTCAGTTAAACTGTATCTTTTTTCATTAAAAATAGTTGATGGAATTAAATTACGAGCCGATTCGGCGGTCATTCTATCACCCTTTCTAATTAAGCGATATATTGTTTCCTGGGCATCCCTTGTAATTTCCTCATCAGTATTACCTAATGTTTTATCTTTTCGTAAAGTTTCATTTAATTCTGGAATATCACCAAACATTTTCTTAATACCTTTTTCAGTAAAACCAAGTGCTTTCAAAAAGGTAGATAATAAGAATGATTTATTTTTATCGATATGCACCTTAACGGTGTCCGGGTTAGATGAAGTAGTTTTGTGGTATATTTCAACTCATGAACCGACTTGAGGAATAATTTCAACTTTATTAAACAAGTCATTAGCCTGCTTATTTCTTACATTAACTCCAAAGTAAGCACCAGTTGAACGAATTAATTGAGAGACAATAACCTTTTCTGAACCATTAATGACAAATGAGCCTCCATATGTCATAATAGGAATTTCAGCAAAAACAACTTCAGCAGGTGTAACTTCACCTGTTTCTTCATTAACTTGCTTTAATTTAGCCTTTAACTTACCTTGATATGAAGAACCTTTTTGTTTTGCCTCTTTAATACACTCAAATTCAGTTTTATTAGGATATTCAAAAGTAGCAGAATTTTCAATATACTCAATCCTTACTTTTCCGCGTGATTCAATTGGATATATGTTTCTCAATTCCTCTTCAACACCTTTGGTTAAAAATTGTTCAACAGAGTCTCTTTGCATTTTTAAGAAATCAGGAGTATCGAATTTCTTTTGACTAATTGAATAATCTCTACGTTCGGTAACCGGTCCAAATTTTCTTAAAACATATTCTGGTTTTTTGTTCATATCTAACCTCATTTTTTGTTTAAATTTACTAAAATATACTCAAAGTATTTACAACAGTTTACACATACGCATGTATGCGCATATTATATTATATAAAAAACACAAAAACGGCTTTTTAAGCCAGTTTTTTATGTTATCTTTATTAGTCTAAAACTACTTCAGCCTTAACTTCAGCTAATTTAGCCTTTAATTCTTCTGCTTCTTCCTTCTTAACATTTTCTTTTAATAAGGCAGGTGCTGACTCAACCAATTTCTTAGCATCCATTAAACCTAAACCTAGTAAATCCTTAACTGCCTTAATAACAGCAAGTTTATTTCCACCGTCTGATTTTAATGTAACATTAAATGTTGTTTTTTCTTCAACAACTTCAGCAGAAGCTGGAGCAGCGGCAGCAACAACAGCACTAGGATCAATTCCAAATTCTTCTTTTAGTCCTTCTACAAGTTCCATAACTTCTTTAATATTCATTTCTTTCAATGCTGAAACGAATTCTTCTTTTGTTAATTTAGCCATATTTTTCTCCTTAAAATTTTATTTTATATTTTGATTATTAAGTTTTACATTTCCTTTTGTTTAACTAACTCGTTTAGACCAATTGCAAGATTTCTAATTGGTGCAAGCAATGAGTTTCCAAGAATCATAAGTGATTCTTCATATGAAGGAAGTTTTGAAATTTCTTCAAGATTTTTTGCATCAACAACTTTGTTTTCATAAATACCAGCGACCAATTGTAAGGCAGGGTATTCTTTTTTGAATTTAGCTAATGCTTTTAGTGTGATTAAGTCATCTTCATTAGCAAAAATAAATATATTTTGGCCAACAAGATAATCATTTAATGTTTTGTGTTCTGTCGATAATAAGGCTTGTTTAACTAAACGATTTTTATAAACTTTTATTAAAACGCCATACTTAGCCAATTCTCTACGAATTGCTTGCAACGAACTAACATCTAAAGTTTTATACATAGCAACATATAAAGCCTTAGACTGATTTAGGTTTTTAGAAATTTCATCAACCACTAAGACCTTAGCATCCCTTAATGCGCTCATTTCTCCTCCTATTTTAAATTATGTTTTTGCAATATCAATAGTCAAGCATACTCGGTAACTTATTAAGCGTTTGCCGTTACTGTCTTCATATATTGCAAAAGCATTATATCATAGAAAAAATAAAAATTTAATATCATTATCATAATTTTCCATTATTTAATGTGTATTTATAGTATACAATATATTTTGACTCATTTTCTATTTTGATTATTTATATTTTAACTAGGAGTCAAAACAAAAGTCAAGCGTTTTTTGGTGTTTGACTCTTCTATTTTTTCAATCTATTTGTAGCAAACAAAAAAATTGGAATGGAAACTTTTTTACAAAATATAAGGATTTTATTATGACAGGTAAAAATGCAGCAATTACATCTTTTATAATATATATTTTTGGCGCACTTTTTTTAACAATAGCCTTAGTTATGTTTTTGTTTTTAGCTTTAGTTAACATAAAATCTAATTCTAATGAAGAAATATTTGAAGAAATATTTGTTATTTTACCTTTTTTACCTTTGGGACCAGCGTTGATATTAAATATTATAGGTTTAGTATTTTATTTTATAGCTATGGTTAAAACAGGTTTATCAGCAGCTAGAATATTAATGATAATCGGGTTATTTCTTCCACTTTTAGGATTAATAGGTTTAATTATTGCTATGACTGAACAAACAAATTTTAATAAAGCAAAAATTTATATAAATAATGGAAATTATTGTAGTTTATGTGGACAATTGTTACAAAAAAACAATCAAACAATACAAAATCCGCAAATCAACACTCAATAAGAGGCCACTATTATTAGAGAAGTAATACATGTTAGTGGTAATGATGCAAATCTAGAATAAAACAAAAATTAAAATAAACCTTAATACATAAAGTATTAAGGGGAAAATGGAAAACTCAAATGTGAAAAAATTTCATTTTTTCATTTTTCAGATTTTCTTAAGTTTTTGAGCAAAAATAAAAAGTGTAAAATTGACCATTATTTTCAAGCAAAACACACTTTTTGTTTTTTTATATACAATTTTTTTACAATTTCTAAAATTTCATTATAAGTTTCTTCATTGCTCTTATTAATAGCGGGGTTAATAAATCTTTCTTCAATTATTTTCTCGTTTCTTAACTTAGTTAACTTATTACAGTCTTTTAAAAAAATCAATTAACTTAGTATTGGTTATTTTTCAATAAAACCTTGTTGATGATAGAATTCATTAATTTCAAATATTGTAAAATAAAACAATTAATGCAATAAAATTTAGTAAAAAATGCCCTCGAATATGTTTTTCGGGTCAGATAAATATCGGTCAGATTTTTAGTGATTATTTCAATGTTTTGAGGTTTTCTTCAATTTGATATTGTTTGCGATAAACTAAAACAATTTCTTCAAGTTTAAGATCTTTTCTTGATGTTTCATAAACAAAGTAACCATCAAATTTTTCATCTTCTTCGATTTTGTCTAGATCAAGAATAAAACTCATTTTTCAACTCTTTATTTAAGAAAATATCTAACAAAGATGCTTTTATTACACATCCTCAACACTATACAAATTCAAAAAAAGAAATGAGTTTATTATCCCATATGATATTTTACTTACTTCATAAGTCTATAGGAAGTCATTTAGGTCAAAATCTAAGTGCCATAAACCTAAAGAAAAAACTGCTGGCAAAATAATGCATGAACAACCTAAAGAAATTAATGATTGATTAACTTTGAATGACTATGAAATGGATATAATAATCTATAGAAATATAAAATCAAAGAAAGTCATATTAACTTTGATAAATCGCTTAACAAAAAAATCTTATGCAACCATATCAAGACTCAATGCTAGAGCAATAAAAAAAGCTATCGAAAAATTGGCTGCTAGATTTAACTTTAAGATTAACACTTTATTAATAGATAACAGATCTGAAAACTATATGTTGGACAAGATAAAGAGTATCAAACAAATTTTTCACACAAATGCATTTGCTTCATCTCAAAAGGGTTCGATTGAGAATATGAATAAACTTATATTCTAAAAGAAAAAATTATTTGACTGATACAGCAATGATGAAACCTGATCCATAATGGACAAAATTAATAACGTTGTTCGGCATAATATTAAGCAATTTCCATTTCTGATGTCGGTTAATGCAGCTCAAAATTTCTTTCAGAATAATTAAAAGTTTAATGAACGAAATTGTATGTTAGATTAGTTATCCATGCAAACAAAAAGCAATTAGATATATGTAACTCTCAAATCCTTAGATATTAAAAATCAATGCAAATTGATTATTTTGTTATTGATTTTAATTAAAAATTCGCGTTTTTTTAGGAATGCTTTTGCATTTTTTTACATAAAATTATTCTAATAAAATTTAGTGAAGATGCACTTTTTCGTTTTATATTTAACAAATAATGTATATAATTAGGTGCATTAGGTATTTAAAATGAAAAATAAATTTAGTGAAAAAAGTTTTTTCTTATATGGTATTAATTTTATAGTTGGTTTTGGTTTTATAACAACAATCACAGGAATAATTGCTCAAGGTATATGAGGTATGTTAGTTTTTGCACTAACATCATTCATCAGTTTTAGTGTTATTTTAGCATTTGCGCGTGGAGCTCAAGCATTTGGTAATGAGGCCGGCGGTTCATATGTTTATGCCAAAAAGGCTTCAGCAAATAAATTTTGAGTCTTTTTTAATGGCTGGAATCAATTCTCACAGATACCGCTTTTTTCAGCCACGACAATTTTATTTTTTTCAACATTGCTATCAGAATTTGATAAATCACATCAATTAATCTATCAAATTGTTTCTCTTGTATTCTTTCTTTCTTTGACATTAATTGCAACGTTTGGAATAAAGACATCTAAATGATTTATTTTATTTTCTGCATCAGTAAAATGAATAACGATAATATTAGGTGTATCTTTAGGTATTTATTTATCCTTTAGTTCACTCGATTTTGCTAATAACATCTTGACAAATAGCAAAGTTTCAGTCTCAATAATTACTATAAATGTATTGAATTTTATTTATGCATTTGGTGGCGCAGAAGGTCTTGCAGGAATAAGCGCTAATGTAGAAACAAAACGCTTTAAAAAGATATTATTACTAATTTTTGCTGCTGTACTTGCAATTTACTTTACTTTATATCTCTTACTGTTAGGACTGCAAAAAGGATTTATTGGTGAATCCACTTCATTTTCAAAATTCTTTCAATCGTTATGAGGTTTAGCTGGACTTATAATTTTTATGATAGGTACACTATTCAATAGAATTTCAAGCACTCTTTCGGCAAACATATACTATTCAAGAATTGTTGCTCCTTTAGCTCAT
This sequence comes from Mycoplasma sp. 2575, assembly GCF_053851635.1. Lineage (NCBI taxonomy): Bacteria > Bacillati > Mycoplasmatota > Mollicutes > Mycoplasmatales > Mycoplasmataceae > Mycoplasma > Mycoplasma sp. 2575. Next base: position 3,043 of record NZ_JBSQBB010000010.1, on the reverse strand, counting down.
GATGGATTCTTACCTTCAAAACTAGGCAAGAAAAACAAGCATGGGGAATATAGAAACGCATTATTATTTGCAACAGGTTTTAGTGTTATATCAATGATTATTTTTACAGCAATACCATATGCATTAGGTATAAAAGATCAATTTAGTTTTATCCTTAATGCTGGTAACGTGGTTTTCTTAATGCAGTACCTTTTAGTAATAATTTCGATTTTAGTTATTGCATTCAAACATAGAACATTTAGGCTTACTTGATGAGAAACTACAATATTTATTTTGTCTATTATTTTAATAATTTTTATATTAGTAGTTAATTTTATTCCTCCGATTGTAGGCGATGAATACACAAAAGGAACTATATTTTTAGCACCTAGTTATCTAGGTGTAATGTTGATTGGCTTTGTCATTTGAGGAATATATTCAGCAGTAAAACGACGTAAAAAGAAAAATATTTCAAAAACTTATGAGCTCAAAATATAGCTATATTATCACTTTGCTAATTTTCCTGATTACTGGTTTGAATTTTTAGGTCTTAAAAAATAAATTTAAAATCATAAGTTTAATAAACATTTTTAAACTATAAAAATGTTGCAATTTAAATAAGAATTAACAAAATAAAAAATATAACCCAGAACGTAGCTGGGTTTAATATTAATAATCAAGTGTAAAAAGTTTATTCTTATGAGTTAATTTTCTTACATCGATTTCGTATTTTTTTATATATTCGTCATCGCTTTTATTATCCATTTTAGGATAATATCTTTCAAAAACAATAGATGCTTCGGCCTCTTCATGATAATGATTAACTCATATTGTGAATCCATCAATAACATCCAAAGTTTTATCTGCACTATACTTAATTTTATTTTTTCTTAAAATCTTTAAAAGGGACCATTTCCCTTCTCCTGGTTGTCATGTATCGAAATATAATGGATTTCTAAATTTCATTTCATCATTGATAGTTCTTGCATTTGAAATCGGTATTATAAATTCTTCATTTTTTTTGAGAGGAGATGCAAAATAATCACTTGTATTATTAAATTGATCTGGAATTAGCAATTTTACAGAATGAGGAAAGTACAAAAATGTAATTTCTTTAGCTTTTGTAAGCCAAATTTTAAATTCTTTTTCGTATCCTTCTTTATTGGTCGCATCATTATTTTCCAATTTCACATTTATAGCAAGCATATAATAGTCTTTAACTTTATTTTCATTAACAAAATCTATTAATTCTTGATATTTATTTTCTGTTTTAAAAGTTATTTTTCTAAAAGGTCTTTTAATTACTTCGCCTTTATCTTTATTGCGAAGTTTTGAATATAAAAGCGGATTATGAGAGTATTCAGCTTTATAAATCCCACCTGGTTTTATAATGTCTTCATGCTGTTCATTATCTTCAATTTTGTGAATTATACAACTTGTAGATAATAAAACAGTACTTAAAAATGGAACGATAGTTATTATTTTTATTCATTTATTTTTTTTCATTATTTTATAAATCCTCATAATTTAAGTGACTCTGTCATTTCGTCACCAGTTACATGTTTTTTTAACATATCTATCATATAAATATTTTTCAATTCAGGTGAAAACTTATTTTCGTATAGATATTGTTTCTTAATTTCTGGTAAATAACTTTCCATTGCTTCTTTTAGTTTTATTAATGGAGATTTTCTATGTCTTGGACTTCATTCTTCTGGTCCTAATGTAGTTATATCAATATGAAAGACTTCTTTTTTGTTTATATATTTATCGCTTTCTGTTATCGTCATATAATTAGAACCTAAAAAATAATGATTGTATAGCATCATTTGATTCACAGTAATATATGCACATATTCCTCCTCATTCTTCATATATATAATTAAAAGTGTCGTTTTCTCCAAATGTTTTTCTTGGTTCTGTTTTAAAAATTCAAGAATGATTTATTTCGTTATCGGCATATAAAAAGCCATTCAACTCATCTCTTATTCCAAGATTAGAATATTCCGATTTTTTTTGCATTTTGCAGTTCTGATAAATTAAGGTATTTAAAATTATTGAAATTTACTTTACTCTTTTTGCTATCTTTTTTATTTTTTCAATCTTCGTTTATGCTCTCGTTATTAGTCTTCTTTTTTGGTCTTCTATGATCCCCTATCATTAATTTGTCTCGATCATTTTTATTTAATATTGATATATCTCCGATGGTTTCTCTGTAATATACCAAATTATCATTGGACATGATTTCTGAACTTAAATTAGATATGTTTCAATTTGGATTAACCTCTATTATTTTTTCTTTTTCTTGATCAAATATTGAAAAACCACCTTTCTCATATCCTACTATATATGAATATTTATTTGTTTCCGGATCTAGATAATTTCTACCTACAAATTTCACTTTTGTGTCTTTTTTTCCAGTTAATTTTATAAAATCATATAAACAGTATGAAGATAATTTTTCTTTATATTGTCTTTCTTTCTTTTCCTCAATATATTTTGTATCCTCATATGGCATTATTTTTAATGAAAACCATTGTAAATGGTATAATGCTAGCTATCGTAGCTAAAAAACGCTAAATAATTTATTTTTCATATATTCCTTTTTTGTTTCTTCATATCTTTATTGTATTATTTTTAAGAAATAGTGTTAAATTTATATTTAAAATACTCATATATTTTCATAATTATTTTTTTGTATTTCCCAGTTTTGACATAAAAAATGCAGAATTTCAAACCAAATAATCTGTTTATACTATTTATAGTATAGGTTGTTTTTATTTTCTTATTTTTTAAACAACATTTTAATTTAATATAGTCATGTCAAAAGAATCTAATTTGGTCGATATTTTTTCAAAGCCTGGAAAGAGGGTTGATATAAATTCGCCAAAAAAAGAAATTATGAAATACAAAAAAGACATTTGATCGATTTATGATGATATTAAAAACAATGTTAAAAGATAGTTAAAAAATAACAAATATACCTCAAATTTAGGTAGATTTGTTATTTTTCCCACATTTCCCACTTTAAGTATAAAACCAGAGCCCACTGTGGCTCTATATTT
>NZ_JBSQBB010000009.1:0-32312 GCF_053851635.1 Mycoplasma sp. 2575 | reverse complement strand
TAGACTCAGTTGATTCAATCAATACTAACAATAATCTTATAAATAATATAAAAAACGAAGCACCAAAAATTGAAATTGATTACAACGATCCTTCTAATGATGAAATTAAAAGAATTATTGACACATTTTTTAATAGATACTTGTATAACAAATACGATAAGGCGAAAGAAGGAAAAGGACAAAGATTTGGATTTTCAATAGATAATTCACACAATAATAAGGATATAACTATCCATAATGATAATTTATACGATACTGAAGTGCCGAAAGATGAGCCTGAGTTAAATGTTCCGTGAGATGAGGATGATGAACCTAGTCAAATGCAAACTAAACCAAAAACAGAATCTAAACAAAAACAAGAACAAAAAAGTGAATCAACATCCTCTAAAAAAGAAACCATCATAAATGAAGATACAAAATGAGGTGATCTTTACAATTTATTTTCAGGCGGAATTCAAGGTCACGCACCTATCATTGATATATATGACATCCCCGGCGGAAAGAAATAATAAAAAATCTGGATTAAATCCAGATTTTATTTATTATATTTTCAACAATTAATGATGTAGTAATTTACAGCTTTTTGGAGCACTTCCCGGTTTGAGTCATGAGTAATGCGATTCACCATAGCTTCCTCAATTCCAACTCACTCAACTATTTCTATTTCTCCCGGCTTATTTTTTATATCAAAATTTTTTGGTTTTGCTAAAAAAAATATAACATCTTTAGTTGTGTTTTTGAATGGAGAATATGTTGTTTTTTCTTTAAAGCCATCAATGATTTCAATATCAACATTTGTTTCTTCTTTAACTTCTCTTAGTGTTGTTTCGATCTCCGTCTCATTTTTTTCCATATGTCCCTTAGGAAATGTCCAATGGCCGGCTGTTTGTTGAACAAGCAAAACATATAATTTAGATTCAATATTATTTAACACTACTGCGCCGCATGATTTAACGTATTTCATTTAAGATGCCACCTCTTTTTTTGATTGTAATATTTATTCCCAATATTGTAATTATATTTAAAATTAGAAGAGAATCAAAAATTAACTTGATTATTTTTAAATTCATGAATAAATTAATATTCTTTTCCCTACTATGTAGATTTTTTTGTAAGTAAGCATTTATTATAGCCTGGTGAGTCCCATTGATTAGAAATATTAGCAGAAAAAAAATTAAAATAAAAGCAATTAAAGCAATAACTAGACCGAAAACGGTTTTTAATAATTTATTATGATTAAGATTTTTTCTTTCCTTAAATATTGGCATATAGCTAAGGCTAGTTAACAACATAATAATATTTGTTAGTGTAATTATAGCTAATATTCCAATTAATAAATTTTTATTGATGTCTTTTTTTAATAATGCTGAAGCAATTATTTGTATAACGGATGCCAATAGAGCTACTATTACTAATACAAAGAATGTGTAGAAATTGCGCTTGATTTGTGACTTGATTAGGTTATCAATTTTATTCATATTTATTATTATATATATTAAAATAAATACTTTTTACTATTAGTTAGAACTTAGTAAATGTTTTTTAATTTCAATAATAATAGTTTGTTTTATGTTAACATGATTTTTTTAAAAAAAGAAGTTTTGATAATTTTTGCTTATATAATTTAATACAATAATAGCATAGAATACCTTTGCTTTTTTGATAGACCTTTAACTAAAGGTTATTGAGTTTTTTAAATTTAAAACATTGGTATAAAATATATTATTTATGTTTAGGGAGAGTTCTGTGATCACAAAAAAATATTTAGCTCTATATCGTCAATATCGTCCAAAGACATTTGAGGAAATTTGTGGACAACAACACATAGTAGAGACACTAAAAAATATTATTCATGAAAACAAAATTGGCCATGCCTATCTATTTTGTGGTCCGCATGGTAATGGTAAAACTTCGACAGCAAAGATTTTTGCAAATGCTATTAATTGTATCCACCGTAGCTCAGAAAGTCCATGTTTAGAATGCATTAAATCGATTGATAATAATATTGATATTATTGAAATCGATGCTGCTTCAAATACCGGAATTGAAGATATTCGAGAACTTAAAGAGAAAATCAAACATTTGCCTACAAATGGTAAATATAAAATTTATATTATTGATGAAGTCCATATGTTATCAAAAGCAGCTTTTAATGCTCTTCTAAAAACTCTCGAGGAACCGCCAAAACATGCTATATTTATTTTAGCAACTACTGATCCTCAGAAAATCCCGCTAACAATATTAAGTCGTGTTCAAAGGTTTAACTTTAAAAAGATTGATAAAAAAGTATTATTTAATCAGCTTGTTAATATCTTTAAGAGAGAAAATATAGTAGCAAAGGATGATGCCATTAAGTTAATTGTTGATTTGGGAAATGGCAGTTTTAGAGACACGTTAAGTATTGCTGATCAAGTCGCTATTTATTGTGCAAATGAAGAAATAACTAAAGAAGCAATAGAAAGGCTCTTTGGAATAGTAGATTTTCAAAATATCTGATACTTAATAAAATGTATATGTGCCAACGAGCATAAGCCTTTAATTGACAAGTTTAATTATTTGGTTGAAAATGGCGCTAGCATTGAAAAAATTGTTCTACAAATATTTAAGGCATTTAAAGACTATATAATTATGAAAAAAACTCATGACGAATCATTATTAGAGTTTGCTAACAAACAGCAACTTAGTGAACTTGATATTGATGATGAAGCTTTATTTAAATATATAGAATTAATTCAAAGCGCAATAAGAGATTCGAAAAATTCTGATATTCCCAAAGAACTTATTGATCTTTATTTATTAAAGATGTCTTCTTATAAGAAAAATAATTTAAATGATGGGATTATCAAAAAAAATATTGAAGATAATAATTTTTCATTTAATAATAAAGAAAAAGTTCATCAAGATAATTTGAATAATGATTTCCAACTGGTTGATGACGAAATTGCTAATAATGATAATCATAAACAATTTAATTCAATTTTTGATCTTAAAAGCATTTCTAACCAATTTGAAGCTCCTAATGAAATTAGCACACAATCAATCAAAAAAGAGCTCAAAGATGTTGGAATTGAAGAAATAAATGTTGATCAATTGCTTGAAAAAACATCAGAAATTCTTATTGTAGAAACGGCCAAGGAATATGAGAATTCAGATTTATTAAATGATATTATTAGTGCTGAGTATAATGATCTTGCCCCTTCTAAGACTGTCGAAATCCTTAAGGCAGAGTTAGACCAAGATGAGGTTAATTCACTTGTTTTTATTTACCAATACGTGCGAATGAAGATTTATAATTACGATTCCAAGGCTAAGACAGATATTGATACTATGTATTACAATATGATTGAAAGAAGAATTAAGAAGGAACTTGGATATTTGATTCCTTTGTTGACAGATTTTAAAATATTTTATAGTATTGATGACCTCATTGTTTTAAAAAGTGAAGACATTGCAAGGGTTCATCAACTAAATTTAAAAAGAACTAGTCCTGATTTTATTGAGGCTGTTAATAGCATTTTTGGCAGATACACAAATGTTGTTGCAATAACGCGTAACCAGCTTGATAATGCTATAAAATATTGTAAAGAAAATTGAGCAAGCAAAAAAGGCGAAGAAATTAAAATTATTAATTTGCCAAATTTAGATAAGTATAAAAATAAACAAAATCCCAATGTAGAATTTGCTAAGAAATTATTTGGCGACATTGTGAAGACATAAGGAAATCAAAAAAAGTAAGGAGAATTATTATGAACATTAATGAAATGTTAAAGAATGCAAAGAGAATTCAAGGAGAAATGGAAAAGGATGAGCAAGCTGTTGCTCAACAAAAGTTTGTTGTTGAAAAGCAAGGAATCAAGGTTACAATGAGTGGCCAAAGAAAAATTACAGAGATTATTATAAATGAAGCATTAATAGATCCTGAGGATCCTGAATTAATACAGGATTTAGTTATGCTTGCAGTTAATGAGGCTCTTGAAAAAATTGAAGCTGCATATGATGAAATTGGGGCAAAGTATTCAAATAGCGGGTTACCATTTTAATGAATTTACAACTTAGAGATAAAATCGTTGAAGCTCTAAAGATGATACCTGGTATTTCAAAAAAGCAGGCAGGCAAAATTGTGACTTATTTTCTTGAGGTTAATCCAGAATACACAAGTACATTGTTTTTGGATATTATAGACTTACAAAAGCAAACCAAGAAGTGTACACAATGCTTAGCATATACTACTAAGGATATTTGTGATATTTGTTTAGATAAAAAAAGAGGTAAAAAACTTTTTGTAGTCCAAGATAACAATGATATTGAAAAAATTGAGCAGTTGGACATTGAAAAAGGCAAATATTTTGTTTTTAATGAATATATCAATACTAAACAAATTAGTAATGAAACAACTAAAAAAATCAACCATTTATTAAGTGTAGCATCAAAAAATGATGAAATTATTTTAGCTTTAAATACTGATATAAATGGCCAAATAACAATGAAATTTCTTGAGAAAAAGATACGAGATGAATTAAAAAATAAGGATCTGTATCAGCTATCTGTTGGTATTCCTTTTGGAATGTCAATCGATGCCGCCGATCCGATTTCGTTAAAACAGTCAATATTAAACAAGAAAAAGGTGTAGGAGTATTTATGGGTCGAACAGGTAAATTTATTGCTTTTGAAGGAATGGACGGATCTGGAAAAACAACTATTATTCAAATGCTAAAGAATGATCTTATTAAGGATGGATTAATTGATAATTTTGTATTTACTAGAGAACCAGGATCTGCTTTTTCAAAAGAGGCTGAACACATTCGACAATTAATTCTTGATAATGAAAATTCATTTAGCTCGATGGTTGATGCTTTGCTTTTTGCGACAAGTAGACGCCTAAATCTTGAAAAAGGTATATGGCCTGCCTTGCAGGAAGAAAAACATGTAATTACAGATCGTTATACAACATCATCATATGTTTATCAAGGAGTTTTAGGTGAGGCTGGCTTGGAAAAAGTAGAAATAATTAACCAAATAGCAACAAATAAAACTGAACCTGATTTAATAATATTTTTTGATCTTGAACCTTCTGTATCGGTTGAAAGAATTACTAAGATGCGTGAAGGAATGGATAGATTCGAGACTTCCGATGTATCATATTATTTTTCTTTGCGAGAGGCTTATAATAAGGTTATTGCAAAAAACCGCTCTAGATACCGCGTTATTGATGCAAATTGTTCTATTATTGATTTATATGAGAAAGTTTTAGAAATTCTTAAAAAAGAAAATATTTTATAATGATTGATTTTGTTTTTAAAAAAATAATTGATAACTCTCTCTTAGAGCAAAAATTAGGACAAGTTTATTTATTTTCATCAAAAAATATTAAAAGTTTTGATGAATATTTTTTATATTTTATTAATAATGTTAATGGTGAATGTTTTGAAAAAATTAGCGACATTAAACTAGGCGATATTTACTTTTATGTGGATGGAAGAAAAAATACAATTGGCAAAGAAAATATTCTTGATGTTATGAATGAAACAACTGAAACATCGTTGTTATCTAAAAATAAGAAAAAAATACTAATAATTGACACTGTTGAAAATGGTACACAGCAATCACTTAATAGTCTCTTAAAGTTTTTGGAAAATCCACCCCAAAACACCATTGTTTTAATGTCTTGTAATTATATTTCTCAGGTTATAAGTACAATTAAATCACGTGCATTCATTATTGAATTAAATAATACCTTAAATACAAGAGATATTAATGAATTTAAGCCATTTAAGAATTTCTTTGTTCATACAAATAGTGAATATAATGAAGACATTATTCCTATTTTTACAGAATTAAGCAAGTCAATAGTTAATTCGAATAAAGAGCCACAAAAATTATTAGTTAAAATTATTAGTCATTTTAATTATGATAATAAGGAAGTAATCATAAATTTTATGATCATGGCATTTATGGATATATATAAAGTAAAAAAAGGATTTAATGATTTACTAATCTTGAATGATTATAAAATACAACCAACATCATTTGATTATGTTCCTATTTATAAAATATTATGTGTTCTTCAAGAAACTAAAGTAAATCTAAAAAATGCAGCAAACTTTAATCTACAAAAGGCTATTTTATTGTTGAAATTAGAGGAGTTCTATGGAGTTTAAAATTTATATCGTTGGAACCCCCATTGGAAACTTAGAAGATATAACCTTACGCGCTATTAGAATTCTAAATGAAGTCGAAATTATCTTGTGCGAAGATATAAGAGTAAGTAAGAAGTTATTAAATAATTTTAAAATAACAGGCAAAAAATTGATTTCTTATCATAAGTTTAATGAGAAAGAATTGGCTCCCCGTGTTATTTCCTATATATTATCGGGAAAAAAAGTTGCTTTAATTTCTGATGCTGGTATGCCTTGCATTTCTGATCCTGGTTTTAATTTAATTAGTGAAGCGAATAAAAATGGAATTTTTGTTGATGTTATAGGGGGAGTTACTGCCTTTACTCATGCATTCATAAAATCTAACTTTGGATCTACATTTAACTTTATTGGTTTTTTGAAAGATAAAAGTGGCGAGAGAATTAATCAGTTAAAAAAAATTAATGAGGGTGTTTATGTGGCGTATATATCGCCATATAAGCTAATAAGTACATTAAAAGATTTTGATGAAGTTTTTTCTAAAAAAGTTGATATTTACTTATGCAAAGAGTTAACTAAACTTTTTGAAAAAGATTATCGCGGGACTCCAAATGAAATTATTAAATTATTAGAAAATGAGCCAATTAAAGGCGAATATGTAATTGTCTTTAATATTAAAAAAGAAAAGCATATTAAGATTAATAAATATGCAAAAAAATAAAAACCGGAATTTTCCGGTTTTTAAAAAATTATTTATTAAGAATTAATTCTTTGATTTAGCAATAAATGCATCTAAACGGCTAGCTTTTCTTGCACCATTATTTTGGTGTAAAACACCCTTTGAAACAGCTTTATCAATTTCATGGTGTGCTTTAGCAACTAATTCAGCTGCTTTTTCATCTTGTGATGTTGCTGCTAATTTAGCTTTTTTGATAGCAGTCTTTACAGTTGATTTAATAGCTGAGTTACGTGCGTTAGCTTTTTCGTTAGATAATATTGCTTTTTGTTTTGATTTAATGTTTGCCATTTTTTTGCCTTTCTTGCTAAAAAAATAATTAGCATACTAATTTTACATAAAAACGCAATATTTTTTTGTATTTAGTTACTATTTTTGTTTTTTGTTACTTTTTTTAATAATTACACATTATTTATTTTAATTTATTAAAATATTTTTATATGAAAAGCCCTAATATGACTGTTTATAGAATAATAAATAAAGAAAAATATTTAATAAAACTTTATTATACTTACGATAATTCCTTTTTGCTATTGCAAGAAAATAATTATTATGTTTTGCAAGGTTCAATTATAAAATTATGTTCTAAGGAATGTTGAAGATTTGTGGATGAAACAATATTAAAAATAACTCAAAAAATCAATATTGATAATCAATATTTTCTTGGTGTTGATTATAATAAGAAAACATTTTATTACTTAGGCAAAAAAGTTAATTTTAAAATAAAAGAAAATCTCATCATTTTTGATGATGAAAAATTTGAGTCAATAAAAATCTCTAAAAAAATAACTCCTTTGTTAGCTGAAACTTATTTAAATGATCAATTGAATAAAAAACTAATTATCGTGTTTAAGTTTTATGCTGATGAAGCATATAAAAAAATTGTTGGTGAGGAATGCAATCTAAAATTTATTGTTATGAAAAAAAATACTTCATGAGCTTCAATAAATATAAGGACGCATAGGATAAGCATATGCAATAAATTAATTCATTTTAGTGAAGAAATAATAAGATATGTTGCCTATCATGAGGTCTGCCATATAATTCATCCAAATCACTCAAAAGCATTTCGGGATTTGTTAGAATCATTTATCCCCAATTTTCGTGAACTTGATAAAAAACAAAAAAGACACATTTTAGTCTAAGGAGAAATTTATAAATGGAAAAACAAGCTGTGGTGTTGTTGATTGTTATTTACACAATGTTAGCAATAATATTAATCATTGACTTAATTTTTATTATAAGACATTTTAAAAATAAAAAAAGAAGTGAAATGCAAAATGAAGAAAGTGAAATTAATAAAGTTGATCTAAACACCGAAATTAAGAAAATAAGTAGGTTTATACCTAACATGAAATATATAAAGGAAGGTAAATATAGACCTGAAAAATTTGACTCCTTTATTAGTGGTGCCCTAATCATAAATAGCTATGGTCTTTTTGTTATTAAAAATATAAAAGATAATGCTATGCTAGTTGAAGGTGATTATAATAATCGTGAATGGTTTTTGACTACGCCCAAAGCCAAATATTGTATTAATAACTTATTTTGGGATTTGAATAAAAATATTGATAATTTACTTCCTTTACTTCCTAATAATCTTCCAGTGATTGGCATTTTAATATTTGAAGATATCGATAAAATTGATATTAATAATTATCCAGGATATTTAGGCTTCTTTAAACTCAAAGATTTATCAAGTTTTATGAATGATGCAAAGCGCCAATTAAAGCCTATAATAACTCCTGAAAATGTTGAAAAAATTGTTGAATTATTAAATAATAAACGTCTTGAATTTTAGTTTGATGTTCTTATAAGAAGTATTGCTAAAACATTGCTTGTTTATTGAAAATGATTGCTTTTTTAGTATTTAGTATCTTAAAAAAATAAAAATTGTTTATATAAATGAATTAAATTATTTTTTTTGTCTATAATTAAAGCATAATATTATATAAAATATAAAACAATAGAAAGGAAATAATGACCAAAAGTAAACTAGAAAGATATTACATTTCTGAAAAGATTGGTGATGATAAAAAAGTGTCATTTAATTTCAAAAAAGCAAATCAAAAAATTTCAGGTAATTTTACTGAATTTGTTGATGCTGTTTCAGAATTTATTAGAGTTAGTGAAAAATCAAAAAATGATACTCGTGTGTGATTTCATCAAGACGGGGCCTACCGTGGAAGTGTTGATATAAAGAAAGCTCGTAACATAATTGAAAAAATATTAGAAGTTAAAGTTGAAAATGAAAAGGCTATTGAATATATTGAAAAGGAGGATTTGGTGGATAAACCAATGCCAGTTAAAAAGATGAAAACTACCCCTATGATCGATTTAGAAGCAGAAGCATCACAAACAACTTTTTATGTTGAAAATATTGAAACAAGAAAGGCTTCACAAGTTTCGGCTCTTGATGTTAAATCATTTTCAAAATACATAACAATTATTGAAAAGGTTAAACAGTTAGGCAATACATTAGTTGTTTCATTTCATTTAGAAAACGAAGGCAATTCATCAATGACTCACGAATACATTATTACAGGTTTTGCTGAAGAAGCAATGAGCTCATGTTCATCATGCAAAGCAATGCCTCACAATAAAAAACTTGGTTTATGACGTGAAAAAAGAGCTTTCCTTGCTTTATTCACAATATTAACATTATTAATTATTGTTAACATTATTTTAATTGTATTACGTGTAAAGGCTATAATCTAAATTAGATATATAAAAAGTAAAAATTTTTAAAAAAGTTAGGGCTACCTAACTTTTTAAATTATTTTAATTCGCGTTTCAGCATTGATAATTTGGTTATAAATTCTTCTTTTGAATATATTTCGGTTTTTTCACTGCCATATTCTCTTACAGCTAATTTGTTATTTTGAACCTCTTGGCGTCCGATAATAACTATAAATTTAGATTTTTGAATTTGTGCATCGCGAATTTTTTTATTTATTCTTTCGTTTCTTAAGTCAACATTAACATTAAAATCTAAATCCAAAAATTCCTCAAATAGAGATTGACAATAATCATTTAAATCACTTACAATTGGCATTATTGTAACTTGTCTTGGACTTAATCAAAATGGCAGAATACCTTTCGTTTGTTCCAATAATGTAGCGATAAATCTTTCATAAGTTCCAATTAATCCACGATGAATTAAAACAGGCGTTTCAAATTCTTCATTATCATTAACAAACTTCATGTTAAATCTATGAGGGAGCAAGAAATCAAGTTGAAGTGTTGACATTGTTATTATTCTATTTAACGCAGTTCTAACTTGAAAATCGACTTTTGGACCATAAAAAGCTGCTTCACCTATAAATTCCTTGTATTCAATGTTTAATTCCCTTAATACTTCACGAAGGTCATTTTCGGCTTTGTTTCACATTTGATCATCCTTAAAGAATTTTTCTTCATCATTTGGGTCCCTTAAGGAAAGCGAAACATGGTCTATTTCAATTTTAAAATCTTTGAGTGCCTGTAGAATCATTTTATAAAGGTGTTTAAATTCAGATTTAATTTGGTCTGGTCTAACAAAAATATGTCCTTCGGTTAAATCCATAGATCTAACTCTTTCTAATCCAGAAAGGGCACCTGATTTTTCATAGCGGTACAACCTAGATTGTTCAGAATATCGTATAGGTAAATCACGATATGAACGCCTTGTTGAATTAAATAAGATTATATGATGCGGACAAGTCATAGGGCGTGCCACAAGAGTTTCATTATCCATCAATATAGGACTAAACATAACGTCTTGATAATGTGATCAGTGACCACTCATTTCATATAATTTTTTTTCTCCAAAATGAGGAGTTAAAACCTCGGTGAAACCAAATTTTTTATCTAACTTTAAAACATATCTTTGGATTGAATTGTGAATTTTCATTCCATCCTCGAGTCAAATTGGGAAACCTTGGCCCGACAGTTGACTAAACATAAAAAGGTTTAGATCCTTGCCTATTTTGCGGTGGTCTCTTTCCCTTCTTTCTTTTAGAATTTCTATGTAATCATCAAGTTCTTGCTTAGTTTCTCACGAAGTACCATAGATTCTTGTTAACATTTTGTTATTAGAATCACCCTTTCAATAGGCCCCTGCAATTGATAACAATTTAAAATGCTTAATTTCTTTAGTATTTTCGATATGCCCACCGGCGCAAAGATCTGTGAATAAAATTTCATTAGTTTTTGGGTGTTTGAATTGAAAGAAGGTTATTTCTTTTTTTTCATTTACGAATTTATCATATAATTCTTGCTTGTAGGGTTGATTCTCAAAAGAGAAAAAGTCTTTTTCGACCTTTTTCATTTCATAGCCTTGTTCAGCTAGTTTTTTCATTGTTTTTTCAATTCGAGGTAAGTCTGATTCAAAAATTGGATTTTCAAATTCAAAGTCATAGTAAAAACCCTCCTCGATAGCAGGACCAATTGCCAGTTTTGTATTTGGATACATTTTTAAAATTGCTGCAGCTAATAGATGACTAGTTGAGTGATTTAATTTATTATTTGATTTCATTATTTAAACCTAGTCCTTTCATAAATTTTTTAAGAGTAATTGAAGCAGTTTTTGAAGCCTTTTGTGCTCCCTTTTTTGCTTTTTTTTCGATATCTTTTATTACTTCATTGTATTTTGATTGAATTTTAGTTAAAAAATCTTTAACTAAGATGCCCACTTCTTGCTTTAATTCACCATAATTTTTTTCTTTGAAATGTTGTTCAGCTTCCGTTAAGTCTATATCTTTAAGTGAAGAATAAATTGATAATAAATTTTTAATGCCCGGCTTATCGTCTGAGATGTAAATTTTTCCTTCAGAATCAGTAACTGCTTTCATTATTTTTTTATATCCTAATTCAGGATCGTCCAATAAATAAATTGCTGATTTTTCATTTGCATCTGATTTTGACATTTTTTTAGTTGGGTCAACTAGTGACATAATTTTTGCCCCAACTTCCGGTATATATGGCTCAGGAACCTTGAATTTAATATTGAATTTATTATTTAGTCTTTGGGCTATATTTCTTGTTAATTCAACATGCTGCTTCTGATCAATTCCGACAGGCACTAAATCAGCATCATATAAGAGAATATCAGCAACCATCAATGTTGGATACATTAAAAGTCCTGTTGGAATTGTTTCCATACCATTTGAACTTTTTACTTTTTGAGATTTATCTTTAAATTGAGTCATTCTCGATAATTCACCAATAGTTGTATTTGTTAAAATTAACCAGTTCATTAAACCGTGTTCCATAACATCTGATTGAAAAAAAAGGGTCGATTTTTCAGGATCAATTCCACAGGCAATAAATAAAGCGTATATATTTTTACGATTTTCTTCAAGGATATGTGGTTCAATAGGGAGGGTTAGAGCATGGAGATCAGCGATAAATATATAGCTATCATAATTTTCTTGCAATTTAACCATATTTTTTATTGCTCCAATATAGTTTGCTATGGTTAATTTTCCTGTAGCCGTAATTCCACTTAAAACTCTTTTTTTGTCCATTTTGTGCCTTCTTTTTTAATAAATTCTTGTATAAATTTTATAACTTTTTTAAAAATATCATATTAAATAATTTATTATTTAATAATCCAACATTATAACTTTTTTATGCTTAAATTAAGTTGAAAAAATAATTAATAAATTTTATTTGACATCTTTGTTGAAAATTACTATTAATTAAATGTTTTTTTGATATTAATTTTAAATTAAAATATAATTTAAAAGTAGAAATTTTTAAGTGAAAAAGGTGTTAATATGAACCCAAAAAACAAATTTTTATATATCTTTTTAATCATAGTTACTTTTGGATTTATTTTAATTTATTGAAAGAAAAGATTTAGACAAACCAAACCCAAGAATTATCTCTCAAAGGAAACTAAATTAAGTTTTAATTTTGATGTATTTGTTTCGCTATTAGGTGGAAAAGAAAATATTAAATCGGTATCAGCTACACAAAAAATTTTAAAAATTAATTTTCTTGATAAGACCAAGATTGCTATACCGCAATTAAAAAATCTTGATGGTATAACCGGAGTTGCAATTCAAAGTAAGACTATTTCTTTTGTAGTTGGTAATGTAGCCAAACACATAGAGCACTTAATTAATGAGGTAAATTAAAATGAATAACAATACCAAATATCAAATGTTAATGGCTAATCTGCTAAATATTGATACCTTTGATTCTTCATTGTACAGTTCAATTGATAACGAAAAATATTTTGATGTGTTAAAAAATTTCGGTGAAGAAACCTTTGATCATATATACAATAATTTTAATATAAATTGCACGATTTCTGATATTGCAAATCGGATGATTGCAACAAAGGTTTATGAAGCTAAAAATAAGAATGAAGTAATTGCTATTTTTGAAGACTATAATAAACGAATACCAGAAAATTTATTTAAGATGCTTGGTACAAATTTTGAAAAAGCAAAAGCCATTATTGTTGCTAGTCAGGAAACGGAGTTTCAAAAATCAGTTGTTAAGTGAAAGAAAATTTTAAATAAAGCGCAAAATATCAATATTGAAACCAATATTTGGCCCTTACATATAGGCTTTTTCTATATATCAATAAAAACAGAAAATAAAACAATTTATGCTCCATTATTTTTTAAAGAGATATTAGTTGAAGTTAAAAATTCATTGGTTACCTTAAGTTCTAGTTCTGACATAAGAGTAAATAGCAAGCTAGTCACGTTCTTGAATCAAGAAGGCTTTTCACTCAATGTTGACTCATTTGATTTTAATAACCTATCAATTCGTGAAGTATTTGAAAGTTTTAAAAATGCTTGAAAACCACTCTTCAATATGCCCTTAACTTTGAAAGAAGGTATTAAAAATTTAACAATTGAAAATATTGAAAATAGCTCAATAGAATTTTATCCCGGAATAGTTCTTGGTTTTTATAATGTTTCGTCGGGATATTTGTGAAATCAAATGA
Source organism: Mycoplasma sp. 2575 (assembly GCF_053851635.1). Taxonomy (NCBI): domain Bacteria; kingdom Bacillati; phylum Mycoplasmatota; class Mollicutes; order Mycoplasmatales; family Mycoplasmataceae; genus Mycoplasma; species Mycoplasma sp. 2575. The sequence continues at coordinate 18,496 of NZ_JBSQBB010000009.1, read as the reverse complement.
AAAAAATTATTGAAAATGATGAGTTCGATGAGATTTTAAATCCAAATTTTAATAAGAATTTATATCGTGAAAAGGTTAATAGAGTAATTTTTGATAACAAGTTTAAGCTTTTTAAAATTCAAGAAACTAATTTTTCTCAGGATGTTGCAACAATCTCGTCACTATATCAGGATACAATTATTTGAGGTCCTCCTGGGACAGGGAAATCACAAACTATTTCTAATTTAATAACTAATATTATGACAAGAGGCTACACCGCCTTAGTTGTAAGCCAAAAGAAAGCGGCATTAGACGTTTTACGTAGCAGGCTAAAAAAGCTTTCTATTTTTTGCTTATTTGCATTAAATGATAAAAATCTGAGACCCGAGAATTTTTACAAGCCATTGCGTGAATTTATTCATTTGTTAGAAAATTATGAAAATTCAAATGCTGAAGAAGGTCTTAGTGTTTTTAGTGATGAAGATGAAAGTTATGTTGATAATGTAAATTTAATTAAGCAAACTAAAAATATAGATAATATCATTAATTTTTATAGCGCGGTAATGAATGGTAATTTTAGTGTGCAAACATATGAAAACCTTAAAAAAATGGATCATAATCTTAAATATAATCAATGTTGCGAATTTAGTGATAAGAAGTTAATTATAAAAAAACTATATGAAAAAAATTTTAATAAGAAATGCACTATTTTTAGTATTATTCCTAAAATAATTAAAAACATGGCGGAAATAATATCGAATGATCAAAGTTTAATGACTATTGATATTGATGAGGCGCTTAAATATGTAAATCTTGTTTCATTTGAAGAAATTACTAATTTTGAAAAACAATATAAAAAAATTCTCAACAAAAAAACCAATTATTTAAATGATGATAAAAATATTGTTAAGATGCTTCTTGAAAAAACATTTGATCGGATGACCAATTTTAGCGATGACCAAAAAATGCAATATACTTCCTTTGCTATGGCTATAAGAACTGGCCATTTAAAGCCTTACAAGTTTTTTCACAAACATAAGGAGATGATTAAAATATTATTTCCAATAATTATCACTACTCCTGAACTTGATTTGTCGATGTGATCTAAACAGGAGTTTGATTTTGCTATTCTTGATGAATCATCGCAAATGTTTATTGAAAAGGGCATTCCAATTTTATATTTAGCAAAGCGAAAAATTCTTGCCGGTGATAGCCAACAAATGCAACCCACAAGATGATTCTCTGCGACATATAGTTTTGATGAAGAAGATGACTTTGGCAATATTGAATCGTTGCTAGATTATGCTAGGGCAAGAGGTGTTTATTCGCTGCTATTAGATAAAAATTACCGTTCTAAAAAGGCGACATTGATGACTTTTTCATCAAAGCATTTTTATGAATCAAAACTTGATGTTATTGATAACTATGAACTATCAGTTTCTAATGAAAAAGCAATTGAGGTTTTTCAAGTTGATGGAACTTGGGATAATAGCATGAATGTTGCTGAGGGTGAAAAGGTTATTGAATTATGCAAGCAAAATCTTGAAAAATATAACAAAATAATCATTTTAGTTTTTAATGTTAAACAACAAGAATATCTATTTAATAGAATATTCGGAAATGATCCAGAATTAGAAGATGCTCTAAATAGTGAAAAAGTTGTTTTGAAAAATATTGAAAATATCCAAGGCGATGAAGCTGATTTGGTTATTATGTCAGTTGTGTATGATAAAAATACTGCTTTATATAACACATACGTTGCAAGAAAAGGCGGGAAAAATGCTCTTAATGTGGCAATATCACGCGCTAAAGAAAAGGTCTTTGTTGTTAAATCGATTTATGCCGATGATATTGAAATTACAGATCGATCAACAGCTGACATGATAGTATTTAAGGAATGATTAAAATTTCTTGACTTATCAATTGATGAGCAAAAAAATTATTTAGATGAGGTTGAAGATTTTTTGGCTACTAAAATTATTTCATTGCCCGAAGATATTAAATTTAAGGTTGATGTACTAGATGAACTTCGCAATTTTATTGATGACAAAAACCTTCAATTTGAAACAGATTACTCTGTTGGAACTAAAACCATCGATATTGTTTTAATTAATAAGCTTAACAACAAGCTTATTCAAGGATTTATTTTAGATAATTTTTTATATAAGAATGATTATCGTAAATATCTTATTTTTAGAGACAATATTAAGTTTCTTGAATCTAAGGAATATCCAATTATTACTATTTCCGAAATTGAATGGCCAATTATTAAAAATAAGATATTTGCATATTTAGAAGCATTGATATCACAACAACAAGTAGAAAATCAAGCTATTATAGAATTACAAAAAAATAATATGTATGAATTAAAAGAATATAAAGAAGTTAATTTTATTCCTCAATCTGGAGAAGAAGATATGAATATAGAAACTAAACTAAAAGATAATAATATTGTTAGTTTGAAAGAAAATAATATAAAAACAGGTGATGAAACGGCAAAAAGGAATGATCATATTGATGACGTCGATGATTTTTATGTCGCAGAAATGGATAATCATAAGCAAATAGCGGTTGAAATTGATGAATTCGAAGAACAAAATAATTATTTGGAAATTCATCCAGATGAGACAGATGATATTGACTCTCTTACTGATGATTTTAAGGTAGAACAATTTAAGCAAGATGATTTGGAAGTTGCTCAGGATAATGAAGATTATTCTTCCGATGTTATTATGAATTTAAATGAAAATACACATGAAGAATTCGAAGATAGTGAAGTTTCATTAAATAATTTATCATCTGATTTTTCGGAAGATGATACCTATATAATTGATCAAGAAAATGATGAAACTATCTCAAAAACTGAAATTAATGATTTCAAAATAAATTCCAACAAGTTAAACAATGAGACATATGAGTTTAATAATACTGAATTATTAGGATTATCTAGTGTTGAAGAAAATGATTTTGAATTTGAAGAATTAAAAGAAACTAATGTTAGAGCAGATCAGGAAAAACAGGTTGATTTTAAAAAGATAGAGAATACACCGGATAATATAATTGATGAGTTTGGTTTAGTTGATACTGATGAAAAAACAACGGAATTTGAATTTGGGGATTAATGAAAAAAGATAACAAAGATTTGGAATTTGATTGGGTTGATTCGATTGACAAGGATGTTAGCTTTGAAGACCAATTAAAACATAAAAAAGTTGCTCAACGTCTAACGAAAGCAAAGAAGATAAGAAAAATATTATTTTGGTCACTTTCAGGTGGTTTGCTTTCTTCTGTTATTATTGCAACAGTTAGTATACAACTTACAAAACCTAAAAAAGCACTCATTTACTGGTTTAATAGTGTTAAAAAATACTCATTTAATTTAAATAATAATAAAAACAAAGATGTTAATATAAAAATAAACAACGATATAAAAATTGATGGCACTCCAGAAAGTGTCATGGCTAAAATTATTAATAATAGTGATTCCGATAATATTAGTCTTTTGTTTAAAAAAAATGTTCAAAAAGAAATAAGTGAATATGCAATTTTTGAAAATAAAAATTCTAATGTTAAATGGAAAATTGAATTTGAAAATTTTGTAATTGATACATTATCTAAAAATACATTATTTGTTGATCTTGTTTTTAAACATCAAGAAGGGACAAATACTGAATTTGTTATTAGAAATTTTCCTATTTATACAACATTAAAAACAAAACAATTCAATGAAGAAACAATAAAGAAAAAGCAAGACCAATTTGATAGTAAATTTATTGAATCAATTAGGAATAAGGTCGCTTATAAGTTGCTTTTACCTATTGATGTAAAAGATAAATTTTCTAATGAAAAAATTAATAGATATAAAGCGGAATTTAGAAAATTTATACAAGACTTTAATGATAAATTTTCTTCTATTAAAAATGACTCATCAAAATTAATTGATTATTCTTGGGCTTTTGGTGAACCACATAAGATAAATAACGGCATTGAACAAATGACGGTTGTATCTAACTTTGTAACAGAAACTAATAATTTTTATTCCCCTATTTTATTTACATCTCCAATAAAAATTGAGGGTTTTGATAATGAAGATTGAAAAACATCAACACGAATAAAATTTAAGGGTAGAATTATTACCTTATCTACAAATAAAGAGAAACTAGGTAGATACCATTCTCAATATGGCATTTATATCGAACCTAACTATGGCAATAACCAAAAGGAAATAGAGTTTGATGTTCCATTATTTTTTGAAAAAGGTTAATAAGAAAAATAGGTTATTATCTAACCTATTTTTCTATTACAAAACTTGCAAATCTTTGTCTTTTGCTCATGGGCTCTTTTTATTTATTCTATCTATAAATAATCCACCTTGTAAATGGTCAAATTCATGCTGAAATACGATTGCGCTATAACCACTTGCTTCAAATCTTTTGTATTTCTTTTCCATATATGAATATCCATCAAAAATAACTCTTGCATATCTAGGAACTAAGCCTTCCTGATTTGGTCAATCTTCGCTAACGCTTAGGCATCCTTCGCCTTCCGATAAGGCAATTTTATGCTCTGAGTGACCAATAAGTTTTGGGTTTATTATGGCATCATTAAAAATCACATTGTTATTATTATCAACTATCAGAATATAAAATATGTTTTTTGGTATTCCATATTGAATAGCTGCGACACCGACAGCTGGTCTAAATTTTGTATTTTGTTTTTGACTATCGCTGACATGAAAAATCATTTTTTCAATCAAATCAATATTTTCCTGTGATAAGGGAATTTCTACATCTTTTGATTTTTCTCGTAATATTTTTTTAGGTAATTGCACTATACTAACATCTTCAAATTTAAACATAATATAACATTATAAAATATTTAAATATAAATAATAATTATTTTTGCTATTATATAATACTAATTATAGTTATATTTTAAATTTTTGTATGGAGACATTTAGATGGACCTCGAACCTTGACATTACGCTTTATTAATAATTTTACTAGCCATATTGCTCGTTTGTTCTGGAATTTTTTCCGCAACTGAAACGGCATATACTTCTTTAACCAAGGCCAAAATCGAGACAATGATTGAAAAGAATCAAAAAAGATATAAAATAATTCTAAAACAGCACAATTTCTTTAATAGAACACTCGGAACCATTCTAATTGCTAATAATCTGGTAAATATTGGTTCTTCAACATTATTAGTTTATCTTTTAACACAAGCCTTTGGAGCTCCTAAGGCAGGCTTGGCATCAATTATTTCAACAATTGTAATGACACCAATTATTGTTTTATTTGCTGAAATATTGCCAAAATTGGTTGCAAAGCGCTATCCAGAAAAAACTGTTAAATCATTTTATTGGTTTATTGAAATGTTATATTGAATATTTATTCCCATAACATATCTTATTTCTAAAATTGGAAAGAAGATTTATATTACCAATACTGAGGAAGATGTTAAAAACTTATTAAATATCGCACATGATGAGGGTGTTTTAGAATTTAAAGAATCTGCAATGGCCCAAAATGTTTTAGATCTTGATTCAACTAAGGTTTCACAGCATTATATTAAAATGAAAAATGTGGATTTTATCAGTTCTAAGGCTACTATGCAAGAAGCACTAAAAATGTTTAGAGAAACTAATTATTCACGAATACCAGTTGAAAAAGATGGTAATTTAATTGGCATATTGTTGCTTAAGGATATATTTTTTCTTAAAAAAGGAAATATTTTAAATTATATTAAAACTGTTCCTAAGGTTTCTGCTAACTCAATCTTATCATCAGCACTTGAAAAGTTGAGACAATCGCGCGCGCAAATGGCCTTCGTTACCGAAACTAACAGTGATGATAAACCAATAGGTATTATTACTATCGAGGATATTCTTGAAGAAGTTGTTGGCGAAATATATGACGAATATGACAACGATGAACAAATCTACGAAATTAGTCTTGAAAGATGTGAAGCTAAGGGTTCTGTCTTAATGAAGGTTCTATGAAAACAATTGGAACTTTATGAATATCTCGATTATCAATTAACTGATAAGGAAAAGAATCAAACACTTTCAAGTTGGATTGAGTCAAAAAAAGGTCATTCATTAAGAAAAAATACCAAATTTGAACTTGAAGACAAAATAACGTTTTTGGTTTTAGAAAAGAAGTCAAGAGAAAAAAAATATGATTATTTCGAGATAGATTGAAGCAATTAGCTAAATTTAAAAATCCGGAAACTAATTTCCGGATTTTATTAATTAATATCCCATAGCTTCTTCATATTCGTCGAGATTTCCATAAAATAAGAAACTTGATTTTGGTTTTATTTCAAGAATAACATTCGCGCATTCTTTAATCATAGCACGATTATAGGTTGTAAAAATGCATGAGCTCTTATATGATTTAACGCCTTCAATTAAGCTATCAATTGACTCCGAATCTAAGTGATCAAGAGGTTGATCAAAAATTAAAAAGTTGCTTTCTTCTAGCATCAATTTAGACATCATTAACCTAACCTTTTCTCCCCCGCTTGTTACTTGGACGTTTTTAAAAACACTATCATTAGAAAATAACATTCTTCCCAGAAATGCCCTCATTCTAGCATCACTGTTATCTTTTGTTTCTTGTGTAGTGTTATTTAATGGCCATTTACTTAATCAATCAATAATGCTTTCTGATTCATTAAAATATTCTTGATTATTTGAGGGAAAATAGTTAGGAGAAATAGTTATACCTCATTCAACAGTCCCGGAAGTTGGCTTTCTTCTATTCATTAATATTTCAAGGAATCTGGTTTTAGCAATATCATCATTGCCTACAATAACCATTTTATCACCAGGTTTTAAGGAAAAAGTTACATTTTCAAATAGTGTGTCTCCATTTTCATTTTTATATGTTAAATTATGAACATTTAAAATTTGTTTTCCGGGCAATCTATTTAGTTCAAATTTAATATATGGATACTTTCTTGATGAAGGTTTTAGTTCATCAATCACAATTTTTTCTAATAATTTTTTCCGGCTTGTTGCTTGCTTGGATTTTGAAGCATTGGCAGAAAATCTGGCAATGAATTCACGCAACTTTTGTGCTTGTTCTTCTTTTTTTAGATTGGTTTTTTGTTGCATTTCAACTAATAATTGACTCGATTGCTTTCAAAATGAATAATTACCAACAAATAACTTCGCTTCTGAATAGTCGATATCAATGATATGGGTACATATTGCATCTAAAAAGTCGCTATCATGACTAACAACAATGACAATATTTGGATAATCCATTAAGAAGTTTTCTAATCACTTTATAGTCTTTAAATCTAATCTATTAGTTGGTTCGTCCATGATCAAGATGTCTGGATTTCCAAATAGGGCTTTTGCTAATAAAACTTTAACTTTCTCGTTTGCTTTAAGATTAGACATTTGCATATTTCATTTTTCAGGTTCAATACCTAAATTTGAAAGAAGAGTTTGGGCATCATTTTCAGCGTTTCATCCGCCCATTTCTCCAAAAAGTTGTTCTAAGTGGCTTGCCTTTTCATAATCTTCCATTGTAGCCTCAGGGTTTTCATAAATTTTATTCTTTTCAATATTTATTTGATAAAGTTCCTTATTGCCCATGATTACAACATCGGTAACATTAAAATCATTAAATTCATCCTGGTTTTGGCTCAAAACACTCATACGAGCATTTTTTTCTTTAATAATTTGACCCTCAGTTGCCTCGATCTCGCCACTTAAAATTTTTAGAAAAGTAGATTTTCCTACACCATTAGCCCCAATTATTCCATACACATTTCCAGGCAAGAATTTCAGATTGATATTGGTAAATAATTTTTTATCTGGAAAGATTTTGCTTATTCCACAAACATCTAGCATAGTAAACTCCTTAAAATATATCAGTATATAACTAAAAAATTTTACTAAATTTTGTAGGTTTTTATATTATATTGAAGGCCTCGGATTATATAAACATGATTTATATTGCTTTTTATATTAAAACTTAATCTTTTAATAGACTTTTTTAATTATTTCATAGTATTTTATGCCTTGCGAAATATTAATAAAATTGGTTTAATTTATTGTATTCCTGAAAAGTCTTACATTTATTTGCAATAAATAATTATTTTTTTTAATATCATCAAAGATATTTGTTTATAATTTATTAGGTATTATTTTAAATGCATCCTTAGCTCAGCAGGTAGAGCAAGGGACTCTTAATCCCTGGGTCGTGGGTTCGATCCCCACAGGATGTACCATATAAAAATACAAGGCTAATTGCCTTGTATTTTTTTAATTACCTTCATGATCTATTTCTATTTTAATTTCATTGTTTACAATTGATAGATAAATAATCGAATCTTCTTCTATTGAGTTGCGTAATATAAAATCTGCAAGTTTATTTTCGATATTGTTTTGAATAAATCTTCTAATAACTCTAGCACCAAAAGCTGTGTTATATGACTTATCTGCAATATAGTCGATAACTCCTTGATCGTATTGCAACTCAGATTTAATATTTATCGAAATACGGTTGGCTAGTTTTTTTAATTCTAAATCAACAATTTCTTTTGTGACTGAGTTACTCAATTTATTGAATGGAACAATTTCATCAATACGGTTAATAAATTCCGGCTTAAACTTAGTTAACAAGATTTTTATAATTTCATCCTTGCTAGGCATTTTTGTCATAATTTGTTCTGACCCAATGTTTGAGGTCATTATAATTATTGTATTTCGAAAATTTATTTTTCGACCTTTATTGTCGCTTAGTATCCCGTCATCCAATATTTGCAAAAGAATATTTAGAACATCAGCATGGGCTTTTTCGATTTCATCAAATAAAACTATTGAATAAGGGTTTTGTCTTACTTTTTCTGTTAATTGGCCACCATTATTATCATAGCCAATATATCCTGGAGGCGAACCGATTAGTTTTGATATGCTATGTTTTTCCATATATTCAGACATATCTAAACGAATAATATTGTTTTCATTGTCAAATAGATTGAGTGCTAATGCTTTAGCAAGTTCTGTCTTTCCTACACCTGTTGGCCCTAGAAATAGAAATGAACCAATAGGTCGATTAGGATCATTAATATTAGCTTTAGCTCTTTTGATAGCTTCTGAAACTAGCTTGATAGCATTTATTTGACCCTTAACCCTTAATGCAAGATTTTCGCTTAATTTAAGAAGTTTATTTTTTTGCTTTTCAAGCAATTTTGTTACCGGTATTTTAGTTCATTTGCTTACAACCTCAGCAATTTCTTCCTCATCAATTGTTTCTCTTATTAAACGATTTGGCAAATTAGTTAGTTTGTTTTCAATTTCTTTTTTTGAATCATCAAGTTCTGGTAATAAAACATACATAACTTTTGAAGCTTCAAGGTATTTGCCTTCATTTTGTAATGTGTTTAGCTGTCTTTTTAAATCTTCAATATTGTCTTTTAGTGAGGATAGTTTAGCAATTAAATTTTTTTCTTCTTCTCATTGGCTAGACAGCTTTTTATGCTCTGCCTTGATTTTTGTTAGATGTTCATTTATTTGTTTTATGCGGTCATTATTGTTGTTATTTTCTTTACCAACAGAGTTTTTTATTGCTGCCTTTTCGATCTCCAGTTTAGTTATTTCATAATTTAGTTTTTCAATTGGCTCGGGAATATATTTCATTTCTGTTTTAATAGATGCTGAGGCTTCATCTACTAGGTCTATTGCCTTATCAGGTAGAAAACGATCTTGGATATATCTGGCCGATAGGTTTGCTGCGGCTACTAGGGCCTCATCCTTGATTTTTACCTCATGAAAAGTTTCAAGTCGTTCTTTGATTCCCCTTAAAATGGTAATGGTGTCCTCAATAGTTGGTTCATTAATAAAAATCTTTTGCATTCTTCTCTCGAGAGCAGAATCTTTTTCAATGTGTTTTCTGTATTCGTCGAGAGTGGTAGCGCCAATTAGGTGTAATTGTCCTCTTGCCATCATTGGTTTTAACATGTTACCTATATCCATACTACTATCACCTGTTCCACCAGCTCCGACGATCATATGAATTTCATCAATAAAAAGAATAATTTCGCCATTAGAATCTTTAATTCTTTTTAAAATAGCTTCAATTCTTTCCTCAAATTGACCTCGAAATTGTGTTCCTGCAACAATAGATGAAATATTAAGCTCGTATACTTTTTTATTTTTTAAATTCTCAGGCACTTGGTTATCAATAATTTTTTTAGCTAATCCTTCAACAATTGCTGTTTTTCCAACGCCTGGTTCCCCAATTAAAACTGGGTTATTTTTTGTCTTGCGAGATAAGATTCTTACTAATGATCTTATTTCTTCGTCGCGATTTATAACTGGTTCTAGCTTTCCTTCCGAAGCCAGTTCAGTAAGATTGCGGCCATATTTTAATAATGGGTCTTTATCTTCTTTGTTATCCTCTGCAGGTGTTCATGATGCATGCATATTTCGACCTCCTTAATTTAAATATATATTAATTATAACACAATTTAGCACTCTACTACTTAAAGTGCTAAAAAACTATTTTTTCATATTTGATTTTAGGTTTTAAGGATGTATGTTTTTTGGCATTATTTTGTGAATATATTTATAAAAACAAAAAATTCAAAAGTAATATAATTTTACATTAGGTTATTAAAATATAAAAATAACCACTTGAGCATGAATAAAACACATGGAAAAAAAATTTGAATAACTTATACTACATTAAATGTTGCGTTGTTGTTAATATTTTCATCAATGTCATTTTTTGACTACTCGTTATTGTTAGGGTATTTAGTGGGTATAGTTAGTTTTTTATTATTTTTATTATCAGTATATGTGATCCTAAAAATTGTGAAAAATAGTATTAATGTTCAAGGTAAAAAACATTATAAAATAAGGATGCTTATTTCTGTTCTTATATTTTTTGCATTGAATATTTTTAATGGAGCAATATTTGCTATTTTTATTTATATTAATACTTACCTTCACAAAGACTATCCCGGTTTAAATGCTGCTTTTTTTCCATTTAATACAATCACAATGACAGCACCTTATATTCTATTGTCCATTTTTTCAATAGTGTGGGCCGTTGTTACTATGGTTAATAAAAGAAAGGAGCTAAATGGATAAATTACTAAAAATTAATTGATTTGGTTCGACAGAAATTAATAGTAATCAAATATTTTCATTAATATCCTTAGTTTTTATTGTTCTTATTTTGTCAGTTTTAATTTATGTAGCAGTAAAACGACAAAAAGTTGACAAGGCACCTAATGCTGCTTTAATCCTAGTTGAAACAGCTATTATCGGCGGAGATAATTTCTTTAGTGATACACATGAATCGAAGTTTGATAAAGCAAATCCATACTTAATATCATTATTTGTGTTTATGTTCTTTGGAAACATATTATCATTAGTTGGTTTTGCTCCGGTTGGCTCGAGTTTATCTGCGGTTTTAGCTGCCACAGTGGTGTCTTGATTAGGAACGGCTGGTGTTGGGATAGCTTATAACAAAATTAAGCATATTATTAAATTGCTAAATCCATTAGAATTTGCTTCAAATTTCTCACCAATTGTTTCTATGACTTTCCGGGTATATGGAAATATCATTGGGGGAGTTGTTCTTGTTTCATTGGCAACAATTTTCTTAAACAATATATGAGCAAAAATTATTGGTCTTGATGTTAGTGCTGAAGCTTCGACATTCAATCCATTTGGTGTTGTGGTATTGCCGGCATTTAATCTTTATTTTGATTTATTTGATGGTATTATTCAAGCATTTGTTTTTGTAGTGTTGACAATGTCATATTGGGCGCAAGCAGCTGAGGAAGACGTTAAGGAAAAACATAAGAAAAAAATTAGAGATTGAAAAAGTAAAATTATCGCTAATAAACAATTAATTCAAGAAAGTAATTAAAATATTTTTAAAAATATAGGAGAAAAAAATGATTGATAAATTAGATAAAATTTCAGATGTTATTAATAGATTTGACCCAAGTAAAGCCGGTGATGCTAGCGGTCAAAATTACCCCTTTGCATACGGTTTAACAATGTTAGGTGCCGGGTTAGCAATCTTTGGAGCTGGATTTGTTTCGATTGGTCAAGGTATGGCCGTTGCTAAAGCCTGTGAAGCTGTTGGTAGAAACCCAGAAGCTTTATCTAAAGTTCGTACTTTATTAATTTTAGGTTTAGCTATTGTTGAAACTGCATCAATTTATTGTTTAGTTATTGCTTTATTATTAATCTTTGTATAGTTAAATTATTTTTTGATTTATATGAGAGTATTAACTTATCTTATGAAAGCCCCTGAAGGTAAAGGGGGAGTTAGTGAAGAATTAGAAAAAACCTTCTCTGGCTTAACATTTAATTGGCCTCTATTTGTTTTTTCTTTAATTGTGTTAATGCTAATAACCATTATTATTACTTTTTTGGTATACAAACCAATTAAGAAAATGGTTAAAAAGCGTCAAGAATTAATTCAAAGTAATATTGATGCTTCAATCAAAGCAAAAGATGAAGCACTAAAAATACAAGAAGAACATGATTTAAAAATAATTGAGGCTACTAATCAGGCAAGAACTATTATCAATAATGCAAAAGCTGAAAGTGAAAGAATTGTAAATAGTGGTTCAGCTATTGCAAAGAAAAAAGCTGAAATGATGTTAGAACAAGCAGAAATTTTGATTAATAAAAAGCGTGTTGAATTCAGTAAAGAGCAAAAGAAAATTATTATGGAAAATGCTGTTGAAATTGCTAAAAAAATTATTGGCCGTGAAATAAAAGATGCCGATAATGTCAAAATGATTAATGAGGTTATTAAGAAATAGATATGACTGAATTAAATGAAGTAATTAATAATTGATCATTTGCCTTATATGATTTAGCTAATGGGTCTGATCAACTTCAGGAAATTACTAATCAGACTGCTGACATTATTAAGGTTTTGAAACAAAATAAAGATTATTTAAAAATCTTAAATTCTTTTGATATAACGGAAGAACAAAAGTTTATGTTAATTAGTGAGGCTTTTGATTCATACCATCCATATATATTAAATATTATTAAATTAGCAACCAGAAAACATATTGTTAAATATATGGATATTATATTTCATCGCTTTATTGAATTAGCAAATGAAAAATTAAATATTAAGTATGGTTATGTATATTCAGTTAAACCATTAAGTACTGATAAGATGAAAAACCTTGAAAAAAAGATTTCATCTGATCTAAATGCAAAAGTTACTTTAACTAATCATATAGACCCTGATTTAATCGGTGGAATAAGAATAAAAGTAGACGAGTACTTGATTGATAACTCTGTTTTGGGAAAATTAAACAAGATAAAATCATTAGAATAATGAAAGGAAAGATATGGCTTTAAAACCCAGTGATTTATCAGCTATCATTAAAAATCAAATTAAAGATTTCAACGAAACTGTTAGTTATGATGAAGTAGGTAGAGTTATTACTGTTGGTGACGGTATTGCTCTAGTTAGTGGTTTAACTAATGTTGAATATGGTGAATTAGTAATATTTGATTGCGGTATTGTTGGTATGGCCTTAAATCTTGAAGAAGAGTTGGTTGGTGTTGTTGTTACTGGCGATGATCGTAATATTGTGGAAAATTCACATGTCAAGAGAACACACAACGTTATCTCGGTTCAAGTGGGTGACGCTTTATTGGGCCGTGTTATTAATGCCCTAGCATTACCAATTGATGGTAAGGGTAAAATTAATAGTGAAATAAAGAGACCAATTTTCAAAATTGCGCCTGGTGTTATGACACGTAAGGAAGTTTCAGAACCCTTACATACTGGTATTTTGGCAATTGATGCTTTAATTCCTATCGGAAAAGGACAACGTGAACTAATTATTGGTGATAGACAAACAGGAAAAACAGCCATTGCCATTGATGCGATATTAAACCAAAAAGGCAAAGATGTTTATTGTATCTATGTGGCTATCGGCCAAAAAAATTCAACAATTACCCAAATTGTTGATCAGCTTGAAAAGAATGATGCAATGAAATACACAACTATCATTGCAGCATCAGCTTCTGAAAGTGCGCCATTGCAATATATAGCACCCTATACTGGCGTAACTATTGCTGAGGAATGAATGGCAAGAGGTAAAAGTGTTTTAATAGTTTATGACGACTTATCAAAACATGCCGTTGCTTATCGAACATTATCTTTATTGTTAAGAAGACCTCCCGGCCGTGAAGCATATCCTGGTGACGTCTTTTATCTACATTCGCAATTACTAGAAAGATCTGCAAAACTAAATAACGATTATGGTGGTGGTTCAATAACTGCCTTGCCAATTATCGAAACACAAGCTGAAGATATTTCAGCATATATTCCAACTAATGTTATTTCAATTACTGATGGTCAGATTTTTACCAAAGAATCTTTATTTAATTCTGGACAAAGACCTGCAATTGATATTGGTTATTCTGTAAGTAGAGTTGGTTCAGCCGCGCAAACCAAAATGACTAAAAAGGTGGTGTCAAGTTTAAAGCTAGAATTAGCTCAATATAATGAAATGCAAGCATTTGCACAATTTGGTTCTGATTTAGACCAAAATACAAGAATTATTTTGGAACATGGTGCTAAGGTCTATGAGTTGTTGAAACAGTCACAATTTTCACCATATTCTCCTGGTCAACAAATTATCTTATTGTTCCTTGCTAAGTATCGCTTAATTAATGTAATCCCTAAAAACAACATTATTAAATATCGTCAAGAAATTCTAACTTATTTTGCAACAGAACCTAAAGCAATAAAAATCATGAGAAAGATCGATGAATCTAATGATTGAACTAATGAATTAATTGAAGAAATTTATAATCAAATCATTTTATTTAATGACCTGTTTATAAAGACTATTCCCCTATATAATCCTGAAAACTTTATGCCTATCCCTGAATTACCATGGAAAGCTTGCAAAAAATAAAGCAACGTATTAATTCAATTAATTCTACCAAAAAAATAACGAAGGCTATGGAACTTGTAGCCACTGCTAAGTTTTCAAAAATTAAAAACAAAATTAGTGAGGTTAAATCTTACTTTAAAAATGTTGAAGCTATTTTTATTAATCTTGTAAAAAATTCAACGCAGGATATTGACAAATTATTAAATAAGCATGCATGAAAATTTAGCAATCGTCGTAATTTATATATTATTTTTGGGAGTGATTTAGGTCTATGTGGATCATTCAATTCCGAAATGTATAAAATGATAAATGAAGTTGTTACAGGTGAAGATATTTTGATTGTTATTGGCTCTAAATTGTTAAGCCTAATTGAAAAAAATAAAAAATATCACATTATCCAAACCTTAACACAAATCGGTGATAATCCAACATATGAAATAGCTCAAGTGATTTCAAATAAGATTTATGATGTTTTAGAAATATCACTTTTAAATTCAGTTAAATTAATTTATACCAATTATGAAAACCCATTAAAGGCCGATCCTGTCGTTCAAGAAATTTTTCCAATTTCAGCAAACACGATCGGCAAAATCGAAAAAAATAACCAAAGTTTTCACCAAGATAAAGGGATCAGGGAGATTGTTTTTGAGCCCAACCCTGAAACCATTTTAATTAACTCATTTAGAATATTCTTTGAAGCATCTATTTTTCATGCTTTAACTAATGCAAAATTGGCAGAAACTAGTCAAAGAAGAACAGCAATGGAACAGGCTTCTGATAATGCTGAGGACCTTATTGATGAATTAAAAATTGAATATAATAGTTCGCGTCAATCAAAGATAACACAAGAATTGACTGAAATTGTTAATGGTGTCGGATCTTAAAGAAAGGATAAAGAAAATGACTAATAAAAAAAATAATGAATTAAATTATGGTGTTATTACCCAAATTCTTGGTGCTGTTATTGATGTCAGATTTAAGGAAGGCACTGCACCTAAAATGCTTAACGCCTTGGAAGTTATTGATGAAAAAAACCCTAACAACAAACAAATTCTTGAGGTTGCTCAACATATTGGTAATGACACTGTAAGAACAATAGCCATGAGTTTAACCATTGGTTTAAGACGTGGCATGAAGGTCTTAGACCTTAAAAGACCAATTACTGCACCTGTTGGTAAGGAAATTCTTTCAAGAATGTTTAATGTTTTAGGTCAACCTATTGACTTGCTAGGAGGCGATTTTGAGCAACAAATGCCTATCCATAGAAGCGCACCTAGTTTTGAAGAACAAAAATCCACTTTAGAAATATTTGAAACTGGTATTAAGGTTATTGACCTATTAATACCATACATTAAAGGTGGAAAAATTGGTCTTTTTGGTGGGGCCGGTGTCGGCAAAACTGTTTTAATACAAGAATTGATTAATAATATTGCAAAACAACATGGTGGTTTATCAGTATTTGCTGGTGTTGGCGAAAGAACAAGAGAGGGTAATGACTTATACCATGAAATGAAGGCAAGTGGTGTTTTAGATAAAACTGCATTAGTATTTGGACAAATGAATGAGCCTCCAGGCGCTAGAATGAGAGCGCCGTTTACTGCACTAACTATGGCCGAGTATTTCCGTGATCAAATGGGCCAAGATGTGCTTTTATTTATTGATAATATCTTTAGATTTACCCAAGCAGGTTCAGAAGTTTCGGCATTGCTAGGTAGAATGCCTTCTGCCGTTGGGTATCAACCAACATTAGCAGTCGAAATGGGGCAATTGCAAGAAAGAATTACTTCTACAAATAAGGGATCAATAACATCTGTTCAAGCAGTTTATGTTCCTGCTGATGACCTTACCGACCCTGCTCCTGCGACCACATTTACTCATCTAGATGCGAAAACTGTTTTAGATCGTGATATTGCAGCATTAGGTATTTATCCTGCTATTGATCCATTGGGTTCTAATTCACGTATGATGGATCCTAATATCGTTGGTTTAGATCATTACAATACTGCGAGAGAAGTACAAAATATTTTGCAAAGATTTAAGGAATTACAAGATATTATTGCAATATTGGGTATGCATGAATTATCAGAGGAAGACAAGAAGGTTGTTGCTAGAGCACGTAGAATAAGAAGTTTCCTGTCCCAACCATTTTTTGTTGCTGAAAAATTTAGTGGTATAAAGGGTAGATACATTAAATTACAAGATACCATTAGATCATTTAAAGAAATTTTAAGCGGAAAATACGATGATCTACCAGAAGAAGCATTTTTATATGTTGGTACTATTGAAGATGTTATTGAAAAAGCTAAAAACCTTGGATATGTATTTGACAAATAGTTATGAATGATAAATTCATTGAAATAGTTATAACAACGCCAAATTGTGTATATTATCAAGGTAAAGGTAGTATCGTAACATTTACCACTACTGAGGGGCAAATTGGTCTAATGAAAGATGCTGTTCCATTTTTAGCGGCATTAGTTCCCTCACAAATAATTATTAAAGATCAAGATAATAATAACCGGATTTTTTACATCGATCGTGGGATTGTTGAATTTAGAGATAATTTGCTTTCATTGATTGTCAATAATATTGACGTTAAACCAATTGACACAGAAATCAAGTTTAAAAAAACAAATGAAAAGAAATATACTATTATTGAAGAAGTTGTTTTAAAAAAGAAATTGGCAGAACAAAATAAAAAACTATAAATACAGAGAAATCTGTATTTTATTTATTTTTTTTAACGACTCAAATAAGTTATTGGCGTTAGTTTAACTGCTAGTAGATATTTAAAATATATTAGCTAATATAAAAAACTATAAAAATAACTATAAATTAGATTTTTACATTAAACCGAAAGAAAACCCTAAATTTTCTTTAAAAAAAATTCCAAAACAAGTTAGAAAATAATGATTATTTTCACTCTGTACTACAATATATAATATATATAATTAAATTACAACTTAAACTTTCATAAAGGTATTAAAGAATGCGAAAATCTAGTAAATTATTAATAACATTATGTACCCTTAATGTGGGTGCTATTATTGCATCAGTAGGAATTTCTATTTCTACAACTATTAAGCAAAAACCAAGAAACGCTCTGATTAAAAAGATTAAAGAAATTCAAGAAGAATTGGTAACTAATAAAAAGCTTAGTGAAGAACAAAAGGTTGCTATTAAACAAGCTATTGAAGAAGCTAATAAGGTTCTTATTGGGCAAAACATGGATGATGCTAATTTTGAAAATGCTATTTCGCAATTAGTTAGTTCATATGAAGCAATCATACAAAATTTTGAACCAGTCCCAGATATTAAAGAAAAGGAAAATTCTAAAAATAGATATAATGCAAAGTTGCAGCAAGCTATGAAATTATCTTCTATATTAGTTGATTCAAAATATGAAGAAGTTAAGAAAAAAATAGATGGAACTATTCAAAGAAACACCAATTTAATTAATGATAAAACTACAAAGGATCAATATGACCGAGCTGCAAAGGATTTAGAAGATGCTATTACTGAAGCTAATAAGCAAAAGAAAATGATTGATGATAGCAAAGATTCTGAATTAGAAAAAGCCAAAAAAGCGTTTGAA
>NZ_JBSQBB010000008.1:0-41359 GCF_053851635.1 Mycoplasma sp. 2575 | reverse complement strand
AAAACTAAATTAGGTAGTGGAAAACATACAAAAAAAGAGTATGATGAAGCAACTAAGGAATTAGAAGAGTTAATTGCTAACGCTTATGATGAAATACTAGAAATCGGAGCTAGATTAAAATTAATAGAAAAATTGCATGAAAAAGTTGCAGAAGCAGAAAGAATTGCTACTGAGCTCGATAGTAACAATGAATATAAAAATATTAAAGACGATTTAGAAAAGGTGGTTAAAGAAAAGAAAGATTCAGTAAATGTGAATAATACTAGAGAAGAAATTGGTAATGCAATTGGTGAGGTAGATAAAGCCATCAAAATAGCTAAGTCAGAAAAGAAAAAAATTGATAAGAAATTAAATACTGAAAAAGAAAAAAAGGATGCTGAAGCAGAATTTATGGCCTTGGAAGGAATGGTTGAAGATTTTTTAAAAACATTAACAAAACCTAGTCAAATGAGCATTAAAACTAATTTAGAAAATGAATTAAATAAGCAAAAACAAATAGTTAATGGCGAATCATCACCTAATAAAATCAAAAAAGCAACGGAAAAACTTACAAAATTATTTGAACAAGCTAAGTTGGAAGCAAACAAGGCCGAAGAACCTGATGATGGATTAACACAAAAACAAAAAGATATAGTTAATAAGTTAAATAATAAAACATTATTAAAGGCAGATAAAATTACAGAAGAAGTTAAAAACCATATTTTAGAAGTACTTAAAGACAATAGTAAAGTATCTGGTGAAAATTTTCATTATTATTTCGGATATATTGAATTTAAGAAAAATAATAGTTTTGAGTTCTCATCGAAAAAGCCTAATAAAAAGAATAAAAACAAAATAAAACATAAGAATCTTGGTATTGGATTTTTTGATGAGGAATTTATTAAACTTGTCCATGAAAAGGAAATAATTTTTCCAACTAATAAAACAAGTAAAAATCCTCGAAAGGCGTTAGCTCTTGAATTAAAAAGTGATGGAAAAATAGTATTGCCATTTAAGTTTAAAGATCATACCAATGTATATGAAATTGAATTATTTACAAGCAATGAGAAACTTAGTGACTATAAATAAGTTCAATGAGTTTTAAATATATAATTAGTAATTATTTTTATAAATAAGGAGTACGTAATGAAGTCTAGTAAATTATTAATTGCATTATGCGGAGCCAATGTTGGAGCTATTGTCGCAGCCGCGGGAATATCAATCTATACTGTACAACAATCTATGCCTAGAAATGTTTTAATTCAAAAGATTGATCAATATGAAAAAGAATTAAAAAATAATATTTCTTTTAACGAAAACCAGAAGACAAAAATTAAGCAGGCAATAGAAGCTGCCAAGGCTTTTCTTTCTGGCACTTCTTCACAAAACTTAAATTTTGAAAATGCCATTGCGCAATTAGTTAATTCTGTTGAAGAAATTAAACAAAATCCAAATACTGAAGAAATGGGTATTGACAAGTTAAAGAGGTTTGCAAAAAAATCGTATAATAACAAGTTACAAGAAGCTAAACAATTACAAATATTATTATCATCTCCAAGGTATGAAGCCATTAAATCTAGACTTGATTTATTTATCTATGAGTCAACAAAAAATATAAATGATGGCAGTTTAAAAAGCGACTATGACGAAGCAAAACAAAAACTAGAAGTAGCGATAAAAGAAGCTATACAAGCTAAACAAGAAATTGATACTCTCGAAAATATTAAAAATGATTTTAATGACAAAGTTAAAGAAGCAAAAGAACTATCAAACAAGCTTTTAGCTAATAAGTATTATGATGTTAAATCAAAATTAGATCTATCCATCAAAGAAATAACTAATAATTTAAATAACAAAAGTAAAAAACATGATTATGATGAAGCCAAAATTAAATTACAAATAGCAATAGATGAAGCTTCGAAATTAAAAGAGCAAATTGATTTGGAAGAAAAGAATTTATTGGAAGCTAAAAATAAATATGAAGAAAAAATTAGTGAAGGAGATAAATTATCAAAAGAACTTGATGGTGATTTATACAAAGATATTAAACAAAAATTTGATGAATCATTTAAGAAATTAAAAGATCAAGTTACAAACAAGAGTACTAAACAACAATATGATAGTGCTACAAAGTTAATAACTGAATTAATAGAAAAAACTAAGAATGATAAAAAAACAATTGATGATAAAATACAACACCAATTAGAAGAACAACAACAGATTTTTTATAATAAATTATCCAATGATTTTCTTGATATATATGATGTTGAATTAGCTGGTGACAAATATAAAGATATAAAAGATAAATTACAGGAAGAAGTTCAAGCGATTGTTAATAGTGTTAGTGATAGCAGTACCATTGATGATTTTAAAGAAGCAATAAAAAAACTAGAAGAAGCTTTTGACAATGCAAGAAAAGCAAAAATGGAACTTGATAAGCAAACCACACCAAAGGTTGATGCTAAAAAAGATTATGAAGAAAAATTAAAGGAGGCTGAGGAATTATCGAGTTCTCTTAAGGAAGCTAAATACGAAAATGTCAAGAAAAAATTAGATGATTCATTAAACCAAATTAAAACAAAGATTAATGATAAAACTACTGATGAAGAATATAAAAGTGCAACCAAGGAATTAGAAACTGCTATCGAATCTGCTAATAATGAAAAAAAGGAAATAGATAAAAAAGAAATTTTAAAACAAAAAATTGATGAAGCAAAAGCTGAATTTAAAAAACTTGAAACTGAAATTACTGAATTTATTCAAAAATCATTAACAAAGCCTGAGCAACAAGATCTTAAGAGCAAGTTAGAAACTGAATTAAATAAACAAAAGCAAAATATAGAAAAAAGTAATTTAACTGCTAAAAAGATTAATGCTGAGACTAAAAAACTTAAAAATTTCTTTGAACAAATAAAAAGAGATTCACAAAAGATTGATGAAAAAGTTGAAAATCTAACATCTGCTCAAAAAGTAATAGTAGATAAAATTAATGATAAAAGTATATTAAATCAATCTTCATTAACGGAGACAATAAAGAAAGATATTATAGATATATATAAAGGCAAAAGTAAAATCGTTGATGAGAAGGTTAGAAACTTTTTTGGTTATATTAAATTAAAAAAAGATATATTAGAACTTTCTGAAAAATCAAGTTCAAAGAAAAATAAAATAAAGAAACTTGGAAAAGACTTATTTGCCAAAGAATTTATGGATATGATAAAGTCAAAAGATGTTGTTTATGCCGGTGTGTCAAAAAGCAAAAATGGCCGGAAAGCATTATGCCTTGAATTAAAAGAAGACGGAACTGTTGTATTGCCCTTTAAATTTAACGGGCATGAAAAAATTTATGAAATAGTGTTATTCAAAAGTGAAGAATTAAAGAATATGCTTAAAACAAATCCTAGCATTGTAGAATAATAACAGTTAAAATGATTTAATAAATTTGATTAGTAAAATTTATTTTTAAATTTAGGGAGATTATAAAAAAAATGAAAAAGTCAAGTAAATTATGAATCACGTTAGGTTCTATTACAGGCGCAGTAGTTTTACTTGCTACCGGTTTATCGGTTGGTTTAGTTATGAAAGCAAAACCAAAAAAAGAATTAGCACAACAAATTCAAGCTTTTGAATTAGAATTAGAATCTAATAGTAAACTTAACGAATCGCAAAAAACCGAGATTAAAAAGGTAATTGATGATGCTAAGAAAGTGTTAAATTCTGACAAATCATCAAATATTAATTTTAGAGAAGCATTATCAAAGCTTGTTAGTCAGGTTAGTGAGATTAGGAAAAAAAGCTTTGATTCAAAACCTGATTTATTATCAAACGAAGCTAAAAAAATATATGAATCTAAATTAAATGAAGCTAACGAATTACTAACTATGCTTTCAAAAGATGAATATAAAGAAATAAAAACAAAATTGGAATCATCTATTAATTTAGCAAAAAAAGGAATTAGCGATAAAAGTACAAAAGAACAGTATGAAAATGCTACTAAATCATTGATAAGTGCTATCGAAACTGCTAATAGTGAAAAACAATCAATAGATGTTCATAATTTAAATAATTCTAATAAAAATTTAGAAAATGCTAAAGAAGAATATAACGAAGTTATTTCTAAAGCTAATGAACTAATTAAAACATTAGAAGCAAAACCTGAATACGCAACTATTAAGAAGACATTAGAAGAAAAAGTTAATAAAAATAAAAAAACGATAACTGAATCAAGTTCTAAGGATGAATTTCTTGCTGCCACAAATGAAATTAATGACGCAATTAATCAAGCTAAGGCAGAAAAGAAAAAAATTGATAATAAATCAAAAACTGATGATACTAAAAAAGCAGCAAAAGACGATTTCTATAAATTAGAAAATGAAATTA
This sequence comes from Mycoplasma sp. 2575, assembly GCF_053851635.1. Lineage (NCBI taxonomy): Bacteria > Bacillati > Mycoplasmatota > Mollicutes > Mycoplasmatales > Mycoplasmataceae > Mycoplasma > Mycoplasma sp. 2575. The sequence continues at coordinate 37,000 of NZ_JBSQBB010000008.1, read as the reverse complement.
AAGAGTTTATTAAGACATTAAAAAAGCCTGAACAAGATGGTCTTAAAAATAAATTAGAGGCCGAGTTAAATAAACAAAAAAGTATTGTAGATCAGGAAAATACAACTTCTCGCAAAGTTAAAGATATTACTAAAAGCCTTAAAAAATTCTTTGAACAAATCAAAAGAGACGCACAAAAAGCAGATACTACAGAAGAAACTTTAACAGCTGAGCAAAAGGCATTAGTTGAAAAAATAAAAAATAAAACAATTTTAAATAATAGCACCATTAGTGAGGATGTTAAAAAAGCTATTATTGAAATATACAAATCTCCTAAAAGTCATGATAAAAATGAACACGTGAGATACTTCTTTGGCTATTTAAGCTACAAGAGGCCAACAAAAGGACAAGAACCAACCTTGCAATTTTCTGAAAATTCAAAAGGAAAAAAGAAAGATCTTGGAAATTTATTTGCTAAAGAATTTATGGATTTAATAAATAGAAAAGATGTCTTATATGCCGGTTCAAATAGCAGAAGAAAAGCATTATGCCTTGAATTAAAGGAGGATGGCAAAGTTGTTCTACCTTTTAAGTTTAAAGGCAGCGATAAGATATATGAAATAGAACTATTTACTAGCGATGAATTAAAGAAAATGGCAAATAACTAATTTAGTTATGTTATAAATTAGGTAAAACCTGTACAATAAATGAATTGCACTAATAATAATTTTTGCGCTAAAAATGTGGGAGAAAATTAAAATGAAAAAATCGAGTAAATTGCTAATTTCGTTAGGTTCTATTAGCGGTACAGCTGTCGTGCTTGCAACCGGTTTATCAGTAGGGATCGTGTTACATGCTAAACCTAAAAAAGAGCTATCTCAGCAAATCGAAACCTTTGAGCAAGAATTAAAATCTAATAAGAAACTTAATGATTCACAAAAGTTAGAAATTAAAAAAGCTATCGATAACGCTAAAAAGGTGCTAAATTCTGATAAGTCAACAAATTCCAATTTTAAGGATGCATTATTAAAGTTAGTTAGTCAAGTTAGTGAAATTAAGAAAAATACTATAGATGTAAAAAATAATAATTCATTAGAAGCTGTTAAATCCTTATATAACACTAAATTGGATGAAGCAAATAAGTTATTATCCTCGTTGCTAGATGATAAGTATAAGGAAGCTAAAATTAAACTTGAATCATCTATTAATACTGCTAAAAAAGAAATTTCTGACAAGTCTAGTGTTGAGCAATTCAAGCAAGCAGCAAATAAAATAGCCAATGCTATTGATACTGCTAAAGAATCCAAACAAATGATAGGTGAACAACACGGTAGTGATAATACAAATAATGTTTTAGAAAAAACAAAACAAGAATATAAAAAGCAAAAAGATATCATCGATGATCAATTAACATATTTGAGTGGTCCTAAGTATGCGGAAATAAAGTCCATGCTGGAAAAGGATGTTAATGAAATAGTTAAAAATATTAATGATAATAGTACTGCTGAACAATTTGAAGCAGCAACTAAAAAATTAAAAGATGCATCAGAAAAAGCAAAAAAAATGGCCGAACCAATCGATGATGAAATCGAGGCAAGAGTTGAATTTGATAATAATCTTAATGCCGCTAAAAAAATAAGCAAGGAATTGGAGTCAGATTCTAGATATAAAGCAATAAAGGATGAATTGGATAAAGTCATTCAAGAAAATGAAAATGCTATTAATGATAAAAGTACTAAGGAGCAAATTGATTCTATTTCATCAGTATTAATTGAAGCTACACTTAAAGCCAAAAATGCAAAAAGGGATATTGATGATGCACAACAAGAAAAAGATTCTAAGCTACAAGCACTAGCTTCATTCAATAAAATAGCTAAAGAAGTGGAAGATTATTCAAAAATTCTTACTAACCAAAAACATGATGATATTAAAAAGCAATTAGACGATGAATTAAAAAAACAACAGGAAGTTGTTAAACAAGATAGTTCAGATTTTGAAAAAATAGAAGATGCTACCAAAAAATTGTCTAATTTACTTGAGCAAGCAAAAAACAACTTAAATAAAAATACAGATGCCAAGAAAAAACAACCAGATGCAAATGTCAAGGAAAATCTAACTGAGGAACAACAAAAAATAGTTGATAAAATAAATAATAAGTCAATTGTATCAACTAGTTCAATTACTGAAGATGTTAAAAATGCAATTATTACTATATCAAAAGGAAATAGTAGGTTATCAAATGAAAGAGAACATCATTACTTTGGCTATGTTACTTTTGATAAAAAAAATAATTTTATGTTCTCTGAAAAGAGACCTAACAAGAAAAACAAAGCAAAAAACCTTGGATCAGGAATTTTCTCAAAGGAATTTGTTGATCTTTGACATAAAAAAGAAATACTTTTTGCAAATAATTCTAATAAGAAAAATAGTAGAAAAGCACTTTGCTTAGAAAAGAAAGCAGATGGTAAAATTGTTCTTCCATTTAAGTTTAAAGGTCACTCTACTATTTATGAAATTGAACTTTTTCAATTAGATACAAAAGCTTAATTTATCAAAAAAACACGCAAAATAAATGTGTGTTTTTTGATTGCAACTACTAAAAACTCAAACTTATAAAATTTGCTTTACATTGTAGATAATAAACCTAAAATTTGTAAAAAAACGTTTATTTATGTTAAAATAATAAAGCAATTTAGAAAATGGCGTTCGTGGCGAAGTGGTTAACGCTCCGGGTTGTGGCTCCGGCATACGAGGGTTCGATCCCCTTCGAACGCCCCATTTTTTATTTTATTTTTTGAACATTTTCACCTAATAAATGACACTTACGACATCTGGCTTCATATTCATTGTAATTACCCAATAAATTTAAGCTCTTATTTTTTATTTTTCTATATGAAGTAGTTGCAACATTTTGACATATTACGCAAATAGCATGCAATTTAGTAATTGTTTCAGCAATAGCCATTAAATTAGGCATCGGTCCAAAAGGTTGACGTCGATAATCTTGGTCAAGTCCAGCAATTATTATTAAATATCCCTTGTTTGCCAAAACATCGGCCACTGAAATTAAATTATTTCCAAAAAAATGAGCCTCATCAATTAAAATTGCATCATATTTAGCTTTGTCAAGCAATTCATAAATATCTTCAATTTGTTTAATTGAAAAAGTTCTTTCTTTTAATCCACAGCGACTTACTATTTCGCTATTAGAAAAACGATTGTCATATTCAGGCTTAATTACTAAACTATTAAATTTAGCATATGATAATGTTCTTAATCTTCTTAGTAGTTCCTCGGTTTTCCCACTAAACATGGGACCTGTGATAATCTCAATCATACCTTTTGAGAATCTTTTATACATAATAAACCTACCTTAAATTCTGTGAGTTATTTATTGTTATAATAATAAATTATTTTCTTATATTACATTAAAATTATTAGTATAAATTTTTTTCTTTATCGGAGGTTTTTATGTCATTAAAAGCAGGGATTGTGGGATTACCAAACGTTGGAAAAAGCACACTTTTTTCAGCCTTAACATTAAATGAAGCAGAGTCAGCTAATTACGCATTTACTACTATTGAACCTAATATTGCAATAGTTAATTTAGAAGATTCAAGATTATATAGTTTAGCATCTCTTGTTAATGCTAGAAAAATTGTTCCAGCAACATTTCAATTTGTTGATATTGCCGGACTTGTCGAAGGGGCCTCGAAGGGTGAGGGATTAGGTAATAAGTTTTTATCTAACATCCGTGAAGTGGATGCAATAGTACACGTAATTAGATGTTTTGAAAATGATGATATAGTTCATGTGAGAAATCATATTGATCCATTGGCCGACCTAAAAATAATTAATTTAGAACTAATTTTAGCAGATTTGCAGATGGTTGAAAATGTTCTAGGACGTATTGGCAAAAAGGCAATTAACTCAAATGATAAGGAATTAAAAAAAGAATATGAACTTTTGGTTAGAATTAAAGATTATTTATCTGATGAAAAAATGCTAAAGGATATTGACTTTTCATCTGAGGAATTGGCAATTATTAAAAATTATCAATTTCTTACAATTAAGCCTACTATTTATGTTGCTAATCTTGATGCAAATTCATACAAAAACCTATCAGAAGCAAAACATTTTTTAAGATTAAAACAAGAATTAGAAAAAAATAATGAATATATAATTCCAATTTGTATAAAAATTGAATATGAAGTATCTAGCTTTTTAAATGAAGAAAAAACAATGTTTTTAAATGAATATAATATCGATAAATCCGGACTTGCCGAACTTATATCTAAGAGTTTTTATTTATTAGATCAAGCTACCTATTTCACTGTTGGAGAAGTTGAAACAAGAGCTTGAGTGTTTAAAAAAGGAATGAATGCGGCTGAATGTGCCGGAATTATTCATACTGATTTTGAAAAGAAATTCGTTAAAGCTGAGGTTATTAAGTGTGATGACTATATTGCTTGTGGTGGTGAAAAACAAGCGAAAGAAGCAGGTAAAATGATGCTAGAAGGCCGAAATTATCTAATGAAGGATGGAGATGTTTGTTATTTTAAGATAGCTAAATAAAATTACAAAAGAAATTTTTATAATGTATTTGTTTATTAATGTCAGGGATAATATATTAATTTTTATTTAATGTTTTAATTTTTAAAATATTAAATTGTAAGAATGAAGTATTTTATTAATGAGTATTTTATAAAAAATAAAGGTTAATAATAGAACCAATAGGCCTAAAACTAGTTAGGGTTTTGGGTCTATTTTTTGATATTAAATATGTATTTTTTTGTAAAAAACGCCTCATTTATTGTTAAAAAAATTTAAAGTTTTAAAATTAAGTTAAGGGGGATATATGAAAAAGATAAGTTTTTTTATCAGGAATGCCGCTAGTGGTTAGTCCAATATTGGTTATCTCTTATACTAAAAATAGTAACAATACAGATGAAGCATTAGAAATAAAATATAAGGAAAAAGTTGGTGCTTATTGTTTGTGTGATTTTATAAGACTAACAGGGCGACAAGATACCAAAATTAAATTTATATCAGGTAATTTTTTGAATATTGATAAATATAACTATATAGTCGGCTATGAAAATGGTGGTTATTCAATCTTTGATCATGGCAGAGAAAAAATAGTAGAAGTTAATCCTTATTATATTTTTACGCCAGAAATGATGCTAATGTTTCCTAATAAGGATACAATAATATTAAGAAATAGCGAAACATCATTTGATTATACAAATATTCGCGATAGGGATAAACCATTTCCTGGTGACGTTCATAGGCCTATTAAGAAAACCAAAAATGTGACCGATGATTGAAAAGATCAATCTAAAAAAATTGAAAAAAATTTTAAAAATGTTAATTTTAGCAATTTTAATATTTGGAATTTAAACACCGTAAAAAATTCTAGTTTAACAGATTTCAAGAAAAATGGTATAAGAAATGAATACAACGGTTTTTTATATGCTGATGATGAAATTAGGTATTCATGATTTTTTAAATCAAACAACAATAAGGTTTTTGGAATTAATGATGCTAAATATTACACAAACGAAGAAGACTGAGACGGAATATGCGGCTATATTGCCATAAATCAGATGATACTTTACAATAATTATTTTTTAAATCCTAGATATTTAGGATTTCAAAAAGAAGAAAAATATATAGATAAAACAAAACCCTTTGATGCAGGAATAATATATGATTATGACACAATGCCATGGGAAATTATAAATGGTGATTTTGTTTATGATTATGAGTATGAAAAAAACTCACCAGCTCAGAACATATTTTTCCAATTTAACTAATAATGAAAAAGTTAAATATTTAAAAGAAAATTATTTTCTCCAAAATTAAATGATGTTTATATGGAAGATCTTTTAGAAAAATTTAAATTCAAGAAGGGTACAACATACTGAAATAGGAAAGAAATTATTAAAAATCTATTAAACAAAAAATATGTTGATTATACATTTAGTTATTGATATAACAGAAGCAATAATATTGTAAATTTTATTAAGGATAAAAAAATACCAGCATTTCTAGTTTCGGATACAAGAGAATTTAAGAATGGTGGATATGAATTGAATGGCGAATCTTCGCATATTTATGTAGCTTATGGAGTTTATGAAGATGGAAGAGCACTAGTTAATTTTAATTGATATGACAAATGAAATCAAGTTATTATTGATACAAACAACATTAAATGGCTTGAATATTTAGAAAATAAAGATCAAGGTGAACTAGGAAAATATTTTTGGGATGGTGCTAATTTTGTTACTGGAAGTGAAATTACAGAAAGATTAAAGGATTGCGAGTTAATAAAATAATGAAAAAGAAAACAAAAATTGCATTAATAGGCGCGCTGGTGCCAACTGTTGTGATTGGTGCTCCATTGCTTGGCTTTAGCATATATTCGGTGATAACGCATTTAGATCGTCTTAATATGCCAATCGGACCATCAATGCCTCATAGAAATTATTTAGAAGATGTAACTCTTTATAAGGATGCCTTTAAGGGCGATAACATTTTAATTAAAAATCCTTTTAAAAAATATGAATTTAAAACCTCTAATAAAATAGAGGAAGTTAAAAAATATATAAATAGCATTAAGAAAGAGGGTTTTTATGTTATCCCATTGAAAATTAAACTTATAAATACATCAAAAGATAATAAAGGAGATTTTATAGAAGAATTTGAAGAAAAAATATCAAATTTAAAGGATATAGTGCTATTTTATCTTCCTAAAAAAATGATTACTCAATTTCTACCCTATGGGTTTGAATTTGAGCAATGATATGCTACACCATTTCAGGATTTAGAAGATTTTAAAATTTTTAAAACAAGCTCAGAAGACACTTATAAAGACGTAACAAATTGAAAAAAAACAATTCATTCACCTTATCCTAGTTTTTTACAAACAAGATCTTTTATTTCAGCTATTAATAAACATAAGGTTAAATATAATGATAAGGAATTGGACATTGCAGATATTATAATAATCGGAATAGATAACGATAAAAAAGATGCAACTTTAAAAATTTTTATAAATAGATACATACCTAGTGATTATTCAAAAATAAAGGAATATGAAGAATTGGAAGCAAAGGATGGTAGCGAAAAAGAGATAAATATTTATAATTTGCATTATTAATAGGTAGTGTAGTAAATTTTGTGTAAATTTATCTCCTGCTTACTTTTTGAGTAAGAGATTTGAGAATAGCTTACATAAATCTAAATTTATTATGTAAAAATAACCAAATAACATAACAAAATCGGAGAATTTAATCTCCTAAATGTTATTTTGGTTATTTTAAATTATTATTATTATTATTATTATTATTCGAAAATTATTTGCAATTGGTTATAAACAACCCCTCAGTTAGGAGCGGATTTACCTCGTTTTTCAACTTGATTTTGAATTGCAAAATAAATTATTTTTATTAAAGAGTCATCAGTAGGAAATGAAGTTTTATTTTTAGAAATTTTTCTAATATTTCTATTTAAATTTTCAATAACATTTGTTGTATAAATTAGTTTTCTAATTTCCGCTGGAAAATTAAAAAAGTAACTAATTCATCGAAATTATTTCTTCAACTTTTGACTGCATAATGATATTTAGAATCTCATTTTTGTTCAAAAATTTCAAGAAACCTTGAAGCCTCATCCAGGTTGCTGGATTTATAAATATTTTTCATATCTTGGGTAAATTCTTTTAAATCTTTATAGTTAACATGTTTTGTCGAATTTCTTATTTGATGAACTATGCACTTTTGAATTTGTGTTTTAGAATAAACAGCTTTGATTGCTTCGTTAATTTCCGCTAAATTATCACTCGCCATGAGATATATCTCATGAACGCCCCCCCTTAATTTAAGGTTATTTAGTACTTGAATTCAATATTTTGCACTTTCAGATTCCCCAATTTCGAACCCAAAACATCCTTATATCCTTCCAAAGAGTATCTCATAACTATGTAAACTGACTTTTTAACAAGTTTATTTTCTTCTGCAACTTTAACCTTATTCCATCAATAAAAACCATGGCATAAGTTTTTCTAAAGGTCTATTTCTTCACTCAGTTATGTGTGGAATTATCTTATCAGTTACTCTGTTAACGAAAGCAGCATCAACTTCAACTCCGCACATTTCCTTAAGAGTTTGAGAGATATCTCTCGTTGAAATTCCTTTTGAATAAAGACCGATAATTTGGCTTTCAATTTTAGAAATATCATACTGGTATTTTGGAACTATTGTTGGTTCAAATTCAGAGTTTTATCCCTCGGAATTTGAAGTTCAATTTCACCCAAATTGGATCTTACATTTTTAGAATAACTACCATTTCGATAGTTATCTTTTATCGTTTTTTCATGCTCATATCTATCGCAACCAAGGTTTTTTCATCTCTTCTTCTGGTATTATTTGAATAAGATCCTTGGTATTTTGCTTAATAATTTTGCAAATCTTTTCCTAAGTTGCTAATTTATATTTATCATATAATTCTTTTGCACTTAGCATTTTAATTTCTTTTTTAGCATATTAAAAAAATTTCCTATATAAATATTTTGAGTTTAAATATTTGCTATTAGGAGATTTTTACACAAAATTATCTACAGTTCCAAAAAATCTCTTTTTCAATAAGTTTGGTTATTTTTTTACAAAAATTAAACTATTTTTCAAATTCTTTAATTACATATGAAGAATTGAATAGATATAATAAACTTCCTCAGTCAAGACCAAAAGTAACGATGTCACCGGCTTTATATTCAATATTTGAATCTTGAGCGTTGATAATCATATGATCTGAAGATCCACCTAAAATTTTTAGTTTTTCATCATATGGGATCATAGCATCAAACATTGTATCCAATTTACCGATTGCCAAAATAATTCTTTTTATATTACCAATGTCTTCAAAATAAGGAACATGTCCAAACGCATCAATTCCGCAAGCACCAATTGGCATTGAGCTTTTATAATCAACTTCAACAACTTCAACTTCGCATCTAAATGCATCACGATACATTCCATCAATTGTTTGACGATACATATCTTCAGTACCAAAAATCATTGCAAAACCCATTCTTAAAACATTGATTTCTTCTGGCATACGATTTTCTCACACCATATGTAAACTCAATGAGTTTCCGCCTGACATATGAGTTAATTTGATATTAAGTTCACTCTCAATTTGATGTTGGATTTCAACGAATTGTTTCATTGTTTCATCAGATGGTATTCTAGCACCATAACACCCAAAATTGCATCCTAAACCAATTAATTTAACACCTTTCATTTCATTGATTAATTTAGCTGATTTTAAAGCATCTTCTGGCAAAACGCCTTCTCTTCTATCACCTAAGTCCACCATTAAAACAATTTCATGCGGCTTTTTATTGTTTTTTAAACAATAATCACTAATTTTTTTAATAACATCTAAATCGCCATTTAATGATGAATCACATAATTCAATCATTTTTGGTATTTCAGAAATCATTGGTATTCTTAAAAGCTGTTTGTGACCTGGTATATCTTTATATATTTCAAAATTATCTAGCCGTGAATCTCCAAAGTTTTTTATGCCGGCCTCAGCATATAATTCCGCCATTCTTCTATTTCCGCAAAAACCTTTAGTTACTGCTAAAACCTCAATATTTTTAACCTTACAAATTTCGATTGCTCTTTTAACGTTAGTTTTGAATTTAGTTTCATTAATAATAATTTTTGGGTATCCCATTTTTATTCCTTTATTTTAATTTAATTCCTATATTATTTGCTATTTTTAATAATTATAAATTCTTTTTTGCCATTTCTTAATAAGGCATATTTTTGTTCGTAATTTGTAAATTCTCAATCATTTTGCAACATCCTATAGTTTAAAATCATTATAGGAGGTAATGTGAAATATAAAAAATAGAAATCTAGAATTTAACAGATTTTGAGAAAAAAAGATATTTATACCGATATAACTAATTAAAAAATTAAAAATAAACCTAATCGCCATAAAACGCGAAGTTAGCCGTTTTACATTTCCTATTAAATCTATTAATAAGAAATGCTTTACTTTTTTAAAAAAACAAGATACATTTGTAATGCATCTTGTTTTATAACAATTTTATGATATGGCAGGGGATGCAGGAATCGAACCCGCACAAATGGGTTTGGAGTCCATTGTTCTACCATTAAACTAATCCCCTAGACACATATAAAATTATAATTTATCTTTTTATATTTTTAAAGAAATCTTTTATTTCATTTATTTTGTCAATTTTTTCTCAACTTAAATTAAGGTCATTTCTACCAAAATGACCAAAAGTTGCGGTTGGTAGAAAAATTGGATTTAATAAATTTAGTGTGTTTATAATTCCTTCAACACTTAAATCAAATAATTTATAAACGGCATTAATTATTTCCTGTTCTGTATATTTAGAAGTACTAAAAGTCTCAATATAAATTGATTGTGGTCTAGGCAATCCTATGGCATAAGATAATTGGATTTCCATTTTTTTTGCAATGCCAGCAGCAACAAAATTTTTGGTTATATATCTTGCCATATATGCTGCAGAACGGTCTATTTTGGTTGCATCCTTGCCTGAAAACGCCCCACCACCATGTCTTGCAAAACCACCATAAGTGTCGACAATTATTTTTCTACCAGTCAAACCAGTATCTCCGGTTGGTCCCCCTATTACAAATCTACCGGTGGGATTTATTAATAATTCATAATCTAAATTGAAATTATGTTCTTTTAAAACATAGTCAACGATATTTGTTTTTATAAAGGTTTTAAATTTATCATAATTAAAATTTTCCTCATGTTGAATTGACATTAAAACTTTTTTAATAGTATATGTATTTTTTTTATCATCATATTCAACTGTGACTTGGCTTTTCATATCTGACTTTGCATATGGAAATTTTTTATGTTTTCTTAAATTTTCGGCACGCTTTACTAATTCATGAGCTAGCACAATAGGCCATGGCATATAATACTCATTTTCGCAAGTGGCATAACCAAACAAAATCCCTTGATCGCCAGCACCTAATTCTTTATTGTTGTCCTTGTTTACTCCCTGAGCAATATCAGGACTTTGTTCAGTAATTGCGTTAATTATTTTAAAATCGTTTTCCTTATAGCCTAAATTTTTAAGTATTTTTCATGCTTCCTTAATAGTATCAATATAACCTTTTGTTGAAATTTGGCCACCAATATATATGAGGTCATCATTTGCTATAACGTCACATGCTACTCTTGAATATTTATCTTGCTTTAATAAAGCATCGACAATCGCATCTGAAATTTGGTCACAAATTTTATCCGGATGTCCCGCACCCACAGATTCGCTTGTTAATAATCTCTTCATTGTATTTCTCCTTTAAATTTCTATAGCTATAATTAAAAACATAAAAAAACAACTCTATTTTATAGGTTGTTTTTTGACTAAATAAACTTACAAATGATACATGTTAGATTTTTTGTAAAAATCTCTGACTATCCACCTTATTCTATATGAACAGGTTGGCATGTTTCATCGCCGTCAAGCTAACAACTCTTTATGTATTTTAATTATGGTAAAAGTATATCATTTTATAAGAGAATTATGCCATTTTCATTGATCGTTTTTTTAGTCTCGTCATTTCAAATGCTAACTTGAACTTCACCAATATGTCTTTTTTCTAATAAAAACATTGCAATTCTTGATTGCCCTAGTCCTCCACCGATAGTTAAAGGCAATTTGTTTTCTAAAATAGCCTTATGATATGGACTTATTTTTGCTATTTCATAATCACTTAGTTGATATTGTTTTCTTAGTGAATCACCATCCACTCTAATTCCCATACTGCTTAGTTCCAAAGCGATATCGTTGATTGGATCATAAACAATTAAATCACCATTAAGCATCCAATCATCATAGTCCTTAGCTCTTTTTGAATGTGGCTTATTATCATTTAATAGATAACCAATTTGGTAAATAAAAATAGCTTTGTGTTCTTTTACTATCTCGTATTCTCTCTCCTCAGGCGAAATATTTGGGTAGAGATTATATAGTTCATTTGAACTAATAAAGAAAATTTTTTCTGGAAGTTTTGTTGCGAAAATTTGATAAATTTTATTAATGGTTTTTTCTGTTTCTTTAAGGCATTTATATATTTTTTTAACAACCTTTTTAAGAAAATTAATATTACGATCCTTTTTATTTATAACTAATTCTCAATCTCATTGGTCGACATAAAAAGAATGGGTTTTATCAATATTTTCTTGTTGTCTTATTGCGTTCATATCAGTATAGATACCTTCATAAACGTTAAAATTATATCTTGCTAAGGCATCTCTTTTTCATTTTGCTAGTGAGTGAACAATTTCGATATCTTCATTAATATTTTTAGGTCTAAATATAACTGGTTTTTCTCCTGAGAGACCATCATTTAAGCCACTACTACTTCTTAGAAACATAGGTGCTGATACTCTTGTAAGATTTAAGGCTTTTCTTAATTTATGTGAAAAAACGTCTTTTAGTTTTTCAATCGCAAACTGAGTTTCTTTTAATGTTAAACATGTTTTTTTCATAAAAGAATTTTAACAAATTAAACAAAAAAGTCCATTGAAAAATGAACTCTCTTTTAATTTATATTAAACTATTACTCTTTATCTTGAATTGCTTCAAAACCGGGCATTTTATTACCTTGAATGAATTCGATAGAAGCTCCGCCACCAGTTGAAATAAAACTGAATTTTGATTGGTATCCTAGTTTGTTAATAGCAGTTACTGAATCACCGCCACCGACAACAGAGTAAGCTCTTTCATTATTTGCAATAGCTATAGCAATACCTTTTGTTCCATTTTCAAAGTTTTTGAATTCAGTTACTCCTGCAGGTCCGTTTCAAAATATTGTTTTTGCGGAAGCGATAATTTCGTTAAATAGCTCAACTGATTGTGGGCCAATATCTAATCCCATATATCCATCAGGAATGTTGATATTATCTTTTGTTGTAAATAAAGGAGTTTTATCAGCGAATTCATCAGTGTAAGCATTGTCAATTGGTAAAACAATTTTGTCCTTATATTCAATTAAATATTGTTTTGCCATTTCTACTTTGTCATCTTCACAAATTGATGTTCCCACTTTGTGACCCAACGCTTTTTGGAAGGTATATGCCATTCCACCAACAACTAGAACTTTATCAGCAACATTGAATAATTTTTCAAGTACCTTGATTTTGTCACTAACTTTTGCTCCTCCAATAATAGCAACATATGGTCTTTCGAATCCATCTAATATTTTAGATAAGTGTAAAACTTCATTGTTCATTAATAAACCAAGTGCTGATTCCTTGATGAATTTTGCAATACCTGCCGTTGAAGCATGAGCACGATGTGAAGCACCAAAGGCATCATTAACATAAACATCTCCTAGGCTAGCTCAATATTTTGCTAATTCTTCATTGTTTCCCGACTCAGCCTTATCATTTAAATCCTCAAAACGAGTGTTTTCTAAGAAAATAATTTCTCCTGGTTTTAGGTTTGAAGCTGCCTTTTTAACTTCTTCACCTCTAGTTTCAGGAATAAAGTCCACTTTTTTGCCTAGAATTTCAGAAAACTTTTCTACAACAACCTTTAACGATTTATTTAATTTGTCTTCAGGAGCTTTTATTCTTCCTAAATGTGAAAGCATAATTAGTGATGCGCCATGGTCTAAAATGTACTTGATTGTTGGCAATGCTGCATCGATTCTTTTTGTGTCCATAACCATTCCGTTAGAAACAGGGACATTAAAATCAACTCTTAGAATTACTTTTTTTCCTTTAAGTTCAATATCCTTGATTGTTTTTTTCATTTTATCTCCTATATTTTTTAGTAATTTAATATAAAATTTTTATTAATATATGTGTAATTATAATAAAATAATCTTAATTAATAATCAAACATATTAAAATGATGATTTATTGATTGTTAGGAGAAAGATGGCTCAAAAACAAAAAGATACAAGAACCCTGAATTATGATCCTGAGAGCGATAATATCTCAAGAATCATTACTGAATTTCAGTCATATAAGAAGAATGCTAAATTTTTTAAGGATTATTCTGAGATGGAAATTTTTAATTATTTTCAAAAGATGAGATTTATGAATATTATGGATGAAAGAAATAAGGAAATAATTAAGCAAGCCCAGAATAGACAAACACAATTGCAAATGAAGTATCAAACATATATTGAGTTCGATAGATGATCTGATTCTCCACAGGCAACACAAGCAAAACCAATTAGTAAACTAAGAAGAATTTTGGCAATTATTTTTGTAATAATTATTCAAATCATTGTCTTGATAATAATTATTAAATTAGCAAATGGTAATTCATAAAATTAGATGAGGTTTTTAATGGTTGAATATATTATTTTATTTTTTGTAATCTTTATTTCGGTTGTTTTATCAGTTAATTATATTATTAACATTGTAAATGCTAAGAAGAAAAATAAGTCTATTAAAAAGAGTCTTGGAAGCTCAACTAAAATTAGAATAATTTATCAATTGAGAGAAGCGCTAGAGAAGCTTTCGGCAACAAAAACTGGTGCAATTATAACAATTGAAAATAATGATAATTTAGACCCACTAAGAACAGATGGAATTATTTTGGATGCGAATATTTCTTCTTCGATCTTAATTTCTATTTTTAATAAACATAGCCCCTTACATGATGGCGCGGTTATTATAAGAAATAATAAAATTTACTATGTTGCTACATTTTATAAAATAACTAAGAAGTCAATTGATAATAAATATGGTGCAAGACATCGCGCCGGAATGGGAATTTCTGAAATGAGTGATGCTTCAACATTAATTGTGAGCGAAGAAAACGGCGGTATAACGCTTGCTGAAAATGGCGTACTACAGTCTGTTCCTTTAGAACAATTGCAAATAGTTTTAGGTAGAATTTTAAGGGATTCTAATTAATAGCTATTAATTTAGTATTATTATATTTTGTGATTTTTTGATAATTAAAAATGAAAAAATGACTTAAATTAAATTGAAAAATTTATATTACTTTTTTAAAGTTTTTATAATAAAAGTTTAAAAAAATTTTAAAAATTTTTATTTTTGTTAAAATTATTTCATTACTTATTTACTTTAAAAATCAATGTTAAACGCCTTAATTTGGACAGGACATAGATGAAAGGCTATGCTTAGGTGGTTAAACGCGTTTAATCTTAAAGATTTTAATATCTATAAAAAAATTAAAAATTTATATAGTTAACTCGAAAGGAAAGAAAATGGCAAAAGTAGATTTTGACCGTTCAAAAGCTCACGTTAACGTTGGAACAATTGGTCACGTTGACCATGGTAAAACAACATTAACAGCTGCGATAGCAACAGTTTTATCTAAAAAAGGTTTATCAGAAGCTAGAGATTACGCTTCAATCGATAATGCCCCAGAAGAAAAAGCACGTGGTATTACAATTAACACCTCACACATCGAATACCAAACAGAAAAGCGTCACTATGCACACGTTGACTGTCCAGGTCACGCTGACTATGTTAAAAATATGATTACAGGTGCCGCTCAAATGGATGGTGCAATATTAGTAGTTGCTGCTACTGATGGTCCTATGCCTCAAACACGTGAACACATTTTATTGGCAAAACAAGTTGGTGTTCCTAAAATTGTTGTTTTCCTAAACAAAATTGATATGTTTAGTGATGATGAAAGAGAAGAAATGATTGGTTTAGTTGAAATGGATATCCGTGGATTGCTAAACGAATATGGTTTCGATGGAGACAATACACCTGTTATTGCCGGTTCAGCTCTTAAAGCATTACAAGGCGACGCCGCTTATGAGCAACAAATTATGGACTTAATGGATGCTGTTGATACATACATTGAAGAACCAAAACGTGAAACAGAAAAACCATTCTTAATGGCTATTGAAGACGTTTTCACAATTACAGGACGTGGAACAGTTGCAACTGGTAGAGTTGAACGTGGTGTTTTATCACTTAACGAAGAAGTTGAAATTGTTGGATTAAAGCCAACTAAGAAAACAGTTGTTACCGGTATCGAAATGTTTAGAAAGAACCTAAAAGAAGCTCAAGCTGGGGATAATGCTGGTTTATTACTACGTGGTATTGATAGATCAGAAATTGAACGTGGACAAGTTTTAGCAAAACCTAAAACAATCGTTCCTCACACAGAATTTGAAGCTACAGTTTATGTTCTTAAAAAAGAAGAAGGTGGACGTCACACACCTTTCTTCCAAAACTATAAACCACAATTCTACTTCCGTACAACAGACGTTACAGGTGGAATTGCATTCATCGGACAACGTGAAATGGTTATGCCAGGGGATACAGTTGAATTAAAAGTTACTTTAATTGCACCTATTGCTGTTGAAGAAGGAACAAGATTCTCAATCCGTGAAGGTGGTAGAACTGTTGGTGCCGGAACTGTAACAAAGATTACAAAATAATTTTAGTTTGAAAAATATGCTGCACAATATGTGCAACATATTTTTTTATTTTTTTAAATGTCATCAGAAATTAGGGCATTTATTTTATTTTTCTTCTTTTCAGTGGTTTCCTTTATAACGGGGGCAGGAATGCCTAATTCATTAGAGTTTTTGCTAATTTTATTAATGACTTCGTTTGTATATTTGTATGCTTTTCCAATCTTTTTAGATGCTTGTCCAATAGAATCTAAACCATCAATAATATTGTTATTAACAACATTGTATTTATTTTGAATTTCGATAAATAAATCTTTAATTTTTTCAATATCTTTTGCAACTCTATAATTTTGGTTTTGAACAGAGTAACTATATATAAAAGCCATCATAAAACTTGGGCCTATTATTAATATTTTATAATCATTGAATATTGCAGGTATAAAGTTATTGTCTTGAATTAATGTTAGGTGTATGCTCTCAGATGGCAGAAATAATATGGCAAAAGGTGTAGTATTATGATATGGCTTGATATATTTATCTCTAATACTTTTAGCCATTTCTTTAAGTTTATCTCTTAATTTTTTAAGAGCATCCTTTTTATCTACTTCATTTTCCTTATCAATATATTTATTTCATGTATCTAAAGGAAATTTACTATCAATCGGGATAATGATTTCTTGTTCTTTGCCATCAATAATATTTTTTGACCTAATAACAAAATCTACTTTTTCATCACTTTTTGGATCAATTTTATATTGTTCAAATCAGAGATTATTTTTAAGTGACGGAAAATGGTTTTCTAAAATTTGTCTTAATGAGAATTCACCAAAATTTCCTACAGTTTTATTGTTTGAGAAGGCTTTGTTAAGATCAATAACACTTTTTTGAATAGTGCTAAATTCAGTCATGCCTTTGTTCATTTCATCCATAGAGCTCTTGATATTATTAAAATGTTCATTGATTTGTTTTGTTAATTTATCTTCAAAGTGTTTATCTATTTTTGTTTTAATTTCTTCAAATCACTCACGATTTCTTTTAGTTATATCTTCAAGTCTTGTATTAACATTTTCTCTTAAAACATTTGATAATTTATTTAGATCTTCATTTTGAACCTTATTACTTTCTTTTATAACACTAGCTATTCGAACCAAATTATTGTTGATTATTTCATTATAAGACTTTCCAAATTCATTTATTGTTTTGTTTAATTCATTTTTTAAATTATTTATTTTATCACCAATGATTTCAGCTAAAAAAGCTTTTTGATTTAGTTCTAACTTATCTAATTTTATTTCAATATGGTTATTAATTTCATTTAGATGGTTTTGGATTTCATTTTTTATAATTTCCTCAGTTTTTGTTTTTGCCTTTTCAGCTCTTAATCTTTGTGTGATTAAATAAGATAATGTGGAAACTATTCCTATTAGTGCTAATGCACTAATTACAATCAAGGCAATTAAAAGATTATTCATATTTTTACCTCCTTATTTTTAGAATAATGCTATTAATAATTTAAACATAAATAATGTAATATTTTTTGGTTATTTCAAATATTCAAAAAATAGCCTTAATTATTATAAAATTTATTGTAATTATGAAGAAAATGCAAAAAAAAATATTTCTATCATCATTAGTTACATTACCTGTTTTTGCAACTGCACCATTAGTTGTTTCATGTAAAAATAAAAATCAAGTTGAAGAAGATAAAAGTCTTGAATTTAGTGCTATTAAACAAAAATATGAAGAGCTTAATTGAGATGATTTTCTTTTGGCTAAAAAAGTAAAAGATGAAAATATTTCTTATAAGGATTATACTTATGAATCATTCTTTGAGTGGGGTAGTGAAAAAGGGTTAAACGCCTTGGATAAAATAGAAATAAATGGTAAAAGTTCTGATTTAACATCAAAAGAGTCACAAGCGTTAGATAATAATATAACTGCTAAAAAATATATTTCTAAGGATTTTATTGATCTTGTTGATAACTATAATAAAACAAAAAATGATGATGAAAAATTGATAGTAATTTTGAGAAGTCAAAAACTCCCCTTGCCTGAAGCAGCCATATTAGTTTGAACTTGGTTAACAAAGAAAAAATATTTAAAAGAATCCAAGAAAATTGAGGAATTAAAAAATATTAGTAGCAACAAGATTGTTCTATATGGCCATTGGTTTTATAATAGAGAATATGATAAAAATAATGATAGCAATAAAAAGTGGAAAATTGTTGGATATGTTGTCCCCACAATTAGCTTTAGTGCATTATTTTTATATATAATAATAGCAATATTGGTTAAGCGCAAGAAAATAGCTTTTAAAGCTAAGAAAGGAAGAGCTAAATAATGTATGCAATAATTAATAACAAAAAACCTGTTATTTTTAGCGATGTAGATGGTACGCTGTATCGAAATTTTGATTTAAGACCAGATACCGAATATGATATTAGGTTTGCTATTGATAATGGTGCTGATTTTAACATATGCACCGGAAATCCGGTGCAAGAGCGCATGTTAAATTTAGCTAAAAGACTAAATGTGAGATATCTTCTTTGTTCATCTGGTGCTGAAATATATGACGTGAAAAAAGCAGAGATTATTAAGAGTTGAAATATTGAATTCTATTATTTAGAAGAAGTAATTAAAATTGCAAATGAGTTAAATTTACAAGTTATTTTTTGAGATGACAAAAATTATTTTTATCTAAAAGATGAAAAGATTATAATTGACGAGGTTATAAATTATCATTTTGTTAGTGACAAAAATAAGAAAATGATACCTAAATTATGGAAAGGCGAGTTTATAAAACCTATTAAAATTGAGTTGTATGCCATTGACGATCAGCCATCAACAACACTATATGAAAAAATATATGATAGTATCAAACACCTAAAAGATAAAATGGAAATTATTGTGACCCATTGCAATATAGAAATTAATTCGTTAGGAGTTAATAAAGGAAGTGCTGTTAGATGAATGGTTGAAAATATTTATAGCAATGAAGAAGTAATGCTAAAAGAAGTTATGACTATCGGAGATAGTAATAATGATACCCCGATGTTAAAACTTACTGATTATTCATATGCAATGGATAATTCATCTAATGAAGTATTAAAAACTGCTAAACTTTTTACAAGTGATGTAGCACAAAATGGGTTAGGGGAAGCTATTTTGGACTATTTATATCGATTAAAGAATATTACAAGAAAATATATGTTTCATGAATTTATAAAGGAGAAGTAAGATGAAGGTAACAAGAATTGGACAAAATTATATTTTAAAGGTTAATAATATTAATAAATTATCTCCTTTTTTTAATGAAACTAATGTTAAACTAGTTGACTTTTTGGGCGAAGATCAGCCGTTAGAACTAATTATATCTGATAATTTAACATTTGAGGAATTGGGTAGATTAATTCTATCTTTCTATGGATATAATAAGAATCCATATTATCCAATCTTTGATACAAGTGAATTCGATGAGAAAGAACTCAGAGAAATAACTTTTGAAACAAGAGCTCAAAAAGGCTTGATTGCCAATGTTGATGACTTTTTATTCAAAAAAATAGAATATCTTGATAAGAAATCAAATTATTTTACAGCAATATTATCTGATTTTTCGGTTGTTTCGTTTGAATTTACTCTTAAGAAGGGTATTAAATACGCTGGAGTATCATTGGCCGAAAGATTTAGCGCTATGCTAAAGCAAAACACAGATGCGGTATTAAAGCATTCATTAAAATTTAATAAAACAAATAGGGTCGAAAATAGTAAAAACACAAGCGTTTTTGGTATGCAACTAGCAAAATCTTTATATGATAATAATTACGTATATGCTTTCCATAATTCTCTTGTTCCTTCCTTTGGGGAAGTTTCAGCTACGACGGAATTTTTTGATTTCGGTCTTCTTTCAAGATTAGAACTTTCAACCATATCTAAAGAAATTTCATCAATTTTTGAATGAAGAAGTAAAGATAAAATATATCAGTCATACTTTGAATACATTGCCCCTAGTTTAAATGACCATGAGTTGCTTAATATGGGTTCAATAGGTAATTTCTTTGGTTCGAAAGAATTATCGGAATCTGAACATAATGATGTAAAGAAAATTCAAGAAATTCTAAATAATCCTGAAAAATATGCAAAATCTGAGAAAGAAATGATTGAAAAAGTTAAGAATGGTGATTTAGACTTGCCTTTTGATACTTCAAAAATTCAAACTCGTGATGATTTGAGATACGCATTTATAGAAAGTTTCGTTGAGCCTTTAATTGATATGGGAATTGATGAAGCAGAAATCGTTCAAACATTAAAGGAATTTGTTGCTCAGGTTAAACAGGGAACTTTTGTTCCTGGTGTGCCCGCAATGAACATTACGGACTTTGAAGATGAATCATTTATAAGAACTGTGCTTGAAATATATAGAGAAAAGAAGTCAGGAAGAGAAAAAACAAGAGAGCAAGAACAAGAAACAATAGATGAAGATGAAATAAATTAGGTTAGTTCTTATAATATATTATTTTCATTATTTGCTTGTATTATAGAAATATAAAAAAATAGGCCTTAATTAAGCTAAAAATGGTCTATTTTTTTAAATATGTTAATAAATATTCTTAATTCAAAATGGTAAACATTCATTATTAAATAATTAGAAATCAAACAATCCATCATGAATATCGCATTTATTATAGATATTCATTTTTTAATTTTTTATTTACTATTTAAAAACACTAATTTATTAATATAATTCTATATTATGAAACATAATAATATTATTATTAAAAATGCAAGAGAAAATAATTTAAAAAATGTTAATCTTGAAATACCAAGAAATAAATTTGTCGTTTTCACCGGGCTTTCAGGGTCCGGAAAGAGTTCGCTAGCATTCAATACCATCTATGAAGAGGGTAGAAGAAGGTATGTTGATAGCTTATCAAATTATGCTAAACAATTTTTAGGTGGAACAAAAAAACCTGATGTGGATAGTATTGAAGGATTGAGCCCTGCCATTTCTATTGAGCAAAAAACGGTCCACAATAATCCTCGTAGTATTGTTGGCACAGTAACGGAAATTTATGATTTTTTGAGATTGTTATATGCAAGAATAGCAAAACCTTATTGTCCAAATCATAAAATTGAAATTACAGCGCAAAAAAGCCGAGATATTATTAATTATGTTTTGTCGCAAAATGAGGGTTCTAAAATATTTATATTATCTCCAATAATTAATAATCAAAAGGGATCTTTTGCTACCACGTTAGCAAAACTAAAAAAGGACGGTTTTCTCAGAATAAAAGCTAATGGTACTATTTTGGAACTAGAAAAAGACCCAATTTTGGATAAGAATAAAAGGTGAAACATCGACTTAATCATTGACCGCTTTAGTTTATCAAATGATAAAGAAACAATGTCACGTGTTGCTGAGGCTGTCGAGATTGCTTTATCTTATTCTAATGGATTGGTGACTATTGAAGTTGTTGAAGGACAAACAAACACATATTCAACAACACATAGCTGTAAATACGGCGATTTTAATATGCCAAAAATTGAACCACGACTTTTTTCATTTAACTCACCAAATGGAATGTGTTATAAATGTAAGGGACTTGGTGTCTTGCAAAAAGCATCATGAGATTTAATATGTCCAGATAAAACAATGTCAATAAATGAAGGTGCAATATTAATTTATAAAAATATCATTAATTCTCGCAATCTTGAGTGGCAGGAATTTGATAGAATGTTAGGCTACTATGGTATTCCAAAAGACGTGCCAATAGGTGATTTATCTAAGGAACATATAAATATTTTAAAATATGGCTCGATGGAGGAAATTTCCTATACTATTATTTCTGAAAATGGAATTAAATATGAACGTAACAAAAGGATTGAAGGTGTTTGTGAAAAAATTGAGCGTAAATACCTTGATACTTCATCAAATGAAATGCGAATGTATTATTCTCGTTATTTGTCTGATACTCAATGTGATGAATGCTACGGAAAAAGATTGAATAAATTTGCCCTTGCTACTAAAATTAATGGTTTGGATATATATGAATTATGCAATATGTCCATTGAAGAACTTAAAGAATTTATTAATAATATAATAATGACTGACCTCGAAAAAGAAATAACTAATCTTATTTTGCAAGAAATAAACCATAGAATAGATTTTCTTATCAATGTTGGATTACAATATTTAACCTTGAATAGAAAAGCAGAAACGCTTTCTGGCGGTGAAGCTCAAAGAATTAGGTTAGCAACACAGATTGGTGCTAATTTAACAGGTGTCTTATATGTTTTGGATGAACCCTCAATTGGTTTGCACCAAAAAGATAATGAAAAATTACTGAATTCATTGCGAAAAATGGTTAATTTAGGTAATTCCTTGATTGTTGTTGAACATGACGAAGATACAATAAAACATGCTGATTTTATAGTTGATATTGGTCCAAAAGCTGGTGAATACGGTGGAGAAATTGTTGCTAGTGGCAATATTCAAAAAATAATGAGTACAAATGAGAGCATTACTGGCCAATATCTTGCAAAAAAACTTGAAATTAAGGTGCCAAAATCAAGGCGTTCTGGTAATGGTAAAGTATTAACATTAAAAAAAGCTACTGCTAATAATCTAAAAAATATAACGTTAAAATTTCCGTTAGGTAAATTTATTGCAATTACTGGTGTTTCTGGGTCTGGTAAATCTTCCTTAATTAATCAAGAATTGGTTAAGGAATTGGAAAACGCGTTGAATAGAAAGGCTTATTATAGCCTTGTTAAAAACGAAAAAATTAATGGATTTTTAGAAGTCGATAAGTTAATTAAAATTGACCAAAGTGCAATTGGGAGAACACCAAGATCTAATCCTGCTACATATACTGGTGTATTTGATGATATTAGAGAAATATTTGCTAATTTAGAAGAATCAAAAATTAGAGGATTTACTAAATCAAGATTTTCATTTAATATACCCGGAGGTAGATGTGATAAATGTGAGGGTGATGGAGTTATTAAAATTGAAATGCATTTTTTACCCGATGTATATGTGACATGTGATCACTGTGATGGTCAAAGATATAATTATGAAACTCTTGAAGTAAAATATCATGGAAAGTCAATAAATGATGTGCTAAATATGACTATCGAAAAAGCATATACATTCTTTATTCAAAAATCTAAAATTAGAGATCAATTGCAAACATTAATTGATGTGGGTTTAGGATACATAAAACTCGGACAAAATGCAACAACATTATCTGGTGGCGAAGCACAACGAGTTAAATTAGCAACTTATTTGCAAAAGAAACCTACTGGTAAATCGTTATATATTTTAGATGAACCAACAACTGGCCTTCATTCTTATGACGTACAAAATTTATTGAATGTTTTGAATAGAATTGTCGATAATGGCGATACAGTTATAGTTATTGAACATAACCTCGATGTAATTAAGAGTGCCGACTATATTATTGATTTGGGCCCTGATGGAGGTAAGTATGGAGGCAATATCGTTGCAACCGGAACACCTGAACAAGTTGCTGATGTTAGCTACTCATATACTGGCCAGTATTTAAGTAAGATATTAAAATCATCATAAAAATTTATTAAATTAAAATATAATTTTATATAAATTATATATAAGTAATTCTTTATTATTTTTTATTATGAAGGGAGAAAGTATGAAGGATTATGCAGGCGTTAGTCTTCAAGTTGGCCCTTTTCACGTATATTCTTTAACTTTAATGTTAGGTATGATATGTGCAATACTGACAGTTGCTTATTTCTGAAGAAGAGAAAAATATTCCTTTGAGCAATTAGCAATTCTGATTTTTATTGCTTTGCCTACCGCTATTGTTGGCGCGAGATTTATCTTTGTCGTTCAACAACTAATCGAACATAGAGGATGACCAAATGGGCCTTGATATACAATATTTTATGTATGGCAAGGAGGTTTATCTATTCATGGTGGGGTTATTACTGCTACAATTTGTTGTGTATTATACATTGTATTTTCAAAAAATCCAAAGAGGATAAATTTAAGAAAAGCATTTTCTATTATTTTACCTGCCGTTTTCATTGGTCAAGCTATCGGTCGTTGAGGAAACTTTGCTAATCATGAAGTTTATGGACAAATTATGTCTGAAACATCGTTTGCATTTAAGATATTACCTAAGTTGATTAGAGACCATATGTTTATTAATGGACACTATCGTCTTCCATTATTCCTATATGAATCAATTGCTAACTTATTTGCTTATATCTTGCTTGTTTGAATTTTAAACAATTACAACTGATTAAGACCTGGAACCACTGGGGCATTATATATTATTTTTTATGGAATTCTACGTTTCGGAATGGAACCATTACGTCAAGATAATTATGGTATTTATAAGGTAATTTCAGCTTTATATATGGTCGTTGGTACGGTTTTATTAATTCTATTTGAATTTGTAATTAAGCTAAACTTTAATGTTTATAAGGTGTATAAATATAAGAAAGAATGAACTCATAAAATATTCTACTTTATTGTTTATGAACCTAAAAATGACAACAAAGGTCTATTAAGAAGAGATCTATTAAGTCGTAAAGAAGCAGAGGATCAAAAAATAACGTTAGCCTAAAAAACTAATGTTTATTTTTTTAAAAAAGGAGAAAAATGAAAAAAGTATTTGATGTTTTAATTATTGGTGCAGGTCCAGCTGGTTTAACAGCAGCTTTATATTTATCTAGAAATGAGTATAATGTAGCTTTTATTGAATCATCTGTTCCCGGCGGTAAAATCGCTCAACAATCTAAGATTGAAAACTATCCTGGTTTTGATTTTATAAGTGGTTTTGAATTAGCAACAAGTATGTTAAATCAAGCAAGAAAAAATGGAGCCAAATATATTTATGGAAAAGTTGTAGAAATTAGGAACATTAGTGATAATGAAAAATTAGTTATTTTAGAAAACGGCGATGAGTATTATGCACAAGTTGTTGTTATTGCTAGTGGAATGACTAATTTAGTACCAATATCAATTGAAAATATTGAAAAATTTAGGGGACGTGGAGTTTCTTATTGTGCTGTATGTGATGGCGCCTTATATAAAAATGAACCATGTGCAATTATTGGTGGTGGAAACTCAGCATTTGAAGAATCGACTTTTTTAGCAGCAACCGCATCAGAGGTGCACATTTTTGTAAGAGACATAGTTAGAGCTGAAGCAAAAATTATTAACGACGCAAAAAAGCATGCAAATATTTATATTCATTATAATTCTGAAATATTAAAACTTCAAGGTGAAGATAAATTAGAAAGTATTATTGTCAAAATTGATGGAAATATTCAAGAAATGAATATTAAGGCGGTTTTTCCTTATATTGGTTTTAAGGCTGCGACATCGTTTATTTCTAACAAAGAAATGTTAGATGAGCGTGGTTTTATAATAGTTGATAAAAATATGGAGACACAATTCAAAAATATCTTTGCTGTCGGTGATGTTGTAGCTAAGGATATCAGACAAATTACAACTGCAACTAATGACGGCACTATTGCGGCAAGAGTTATTTCCTCACGTATTATCAAATAATAAGTATGTCAAAGAAAACAATTTTTAAAATTATTCCTACGATTTTTTCGCCACTTAGCGTGGCTTTTTGTAATTCTTGTCAAGTCAGTGAAGATGATAATGTTAATTTAATGGTTCCGTTTGTAGAAACCCATGAAAAAAAAGCATTTGCCACTATTGTAGAGTTAGTTAATAAATTCAATGATACTCTTGATTCAAAATATGCTAATCACAAAATTAGAATTCGCAACTCATTTGACAAAAAAAACATTAATAATAAAGTTATTTTAGAGCTAAATATCAAAGATAGTAGAACACCTTCCTTAATTCTTTCCTACCCTTCTATTGTTTCGGCTATTCATTATAATAACCGATTAGTTGAACTAACCGATATTGCAAAAAAGAGCAATATTGAGAAAAAGATTTTAGATTATAATAATCGTCTTGGTTTTGATAATCAAAATGAAATTTTTAGCCTACCTGTTGGCATTAGTTCAGAGATGCTTATTGTCAATAAGAGATTATTAATTAATTATTTTTATTCAATTTATGACAAAATTAAAGAATCATCAGAACCTTTTTTAGCTAGATTTAAAAATTTTAAAATTATTAATACAATAAGAAGTTTTATACCAACTAGTGCAGATAAAAAAAATGAGGAATTAATTAATTATTTAAGTAATAAAATACTTTGCTATGATGATATGTTTAACGAGTTTGTTGATCTTATAAAAAAAATGGAAATTAATGAGGATAATACAAGTATTTTATTTGTTAAGCATATCGAAAATTATATTTTTGAGACTTTATTTAAAAAAGCTGGATCTGACTTTAATAATTATTTTCTTAAATACAATCAAGATTTTAAAATAGATTATGCCAATATTTTTAAAATAAATAGGAATGAGTATGAGGAATTTAGAGAAACTCTTATGAACTTCTATACTGCCCTAAAGTCAAAAAAAATTGATATTGATGTTACAAAAAAAATAACTATTGAAGGGCTACAAGACCAACTTTTTACGTTCATAACAACTAGAGCATATAAGTATAATTTAAAATATTTCTTAAATCATCAGGATGATTTTTTGATTTTAGATGTGCCTCATAGTAAAACTAAAGAAGATAAAAAAGGCTCATTTTTTATCCAAGGTTTATTTCTCTCTGCAATAAAATCGGCTGTAGGCGCGAAAAATGAGGTCATAAATCTTTTTTTAGATTGAATGTATAATCAAAATAATAAGCATGAGCAAATTGTTGATGGGAGGCCTCTTTATTTAACGCCAATTGAATATTTGAGCTATCAACTTGATTATATTTTTCCTACAAAAAATTTTAAAAATGAGATAAAAAAACACAACTATTCAAATATTGCGAATGATTTAGTTTTAAAAAATATCTTTGATAATGACCTGATCCCCTTTAGTGATCTCATCGATATAAAAGAATCTAAATTTAGGGAATATATTAAAATATTAGTTGAGAATAACCTTATTGAAAAAATAAGAAGGGATATATCACCAAAACAAGCAATAGATGAATTTCTTGTTAAGCTAGAAGAACTTATAAAATAAAGGATAAAAAATATGAAGCTGAAATTATTTCCTAATTTCTATGAATCTACAAACAATAAAATAAATAGCAATTTCGTTAGTAGAAACAATCACATTATTGCTAAAATTAAGGCAGGATATGATAACTTTAATGAGGTTACTATTAAATTATTAGGATTTGCTATTAAGAATGTTTTATCTAATGTTAGCAAGGATAAAAAATCAATTTTAATTGCAAATGATGGCAGCCATAAATTTTTAGCTTTTTTTGAAAATGAATTAATTGATAAAATCAATGGTGATCATATAGACTCATATGGTTATGAGAAAAATGAACCTGTTAGCAGAGCATTTTGTTCATTTACAAACAGTGTTAGCGAAGCTTTTGTGGTCATCATATATCTTCATAAATATGATAATAATAATTTTGCTATTTCGTTATATGGTAAGAATAATGAACCATTAAATCATAAAATAATTGAATATATTCTAGACGAATATACAAAAGTATCAATAGACTTAGTTAAGGATAGTAATACGCAAATGCGTAATTTAAATTTTAGGAAAATATTAAGGGAATACACTGATTTTCTTTTAAGTAAAAACTTTACTAAAAACGCTAATCATATTCTCAAAATAGGTGTAATTTCTAGCGCGCTACAAGATTCATTTGTTAAGAAAATTCTTGGAAAAAATGATATTGCTTATACAGTTTTAAAAGATACATTTAAGCTTGATAAGCCTAATTATTTGAAATTTTCAATTTTTAAACTTGCATTGCTTAAAAATGTGGATTATATTTTTAAATTTTCATTTGACTATGAAAAGGTCTATTTATATAGAAGAAATAATAAACAAAAATATTTTATTCAATATGATTTGGTTGATATCTCTGACCTTGTGATAAATTATTTATCCTTTACTAATAATTACACAAATACAAACAATGACTTTAAAAATTTAAAAAGTATTGCTACATCAAATCTTTGCAAGAAGGAGAATATTACAAACATAGCTAATAAATATAAAATTAACCTTGGTTTTAGTTGAAAATTTGATTCAAAAAATATAGAAAAACCTGATTTTATGTTTTTTAATGAAGATTATCAGGTTTATTTTAGTAATGATAAAAAAATCAAGTATGATGCATTTTTATTTTTTAATATTTTAGTTGATATGTTAAATTATTATCAAACTCAAGAAATGAGATATGATGATATATGTGACCAAAATTTGGACCTATCAAATAAATTGATTATTAGTGAATTTGTTTATGATTGTCATCCATCAAATGTTGTTGACTTTGAGACTAAATTATATATGCAGGATTCAATTGCCCAATTAAAAGTTAGCACAATTGAAGATGTTAGAAAAAATTTTAAGGATAGTGATACAAAGTATGTTGCAAAGTTTAATTTTGAGCAAAGAGAATGAATGGCTATTAAATACGATGCTAAATACGAAAAATTAATTTTTGTGATTCAAGAAAAAAATAATACTAGAGGTAATATTGCAAAAAAAATCAAGAAGTTTATGTATAAATTTACAATTAAATATGATAAACCATTGATTAATTTGGCTGAATAAATATTTCTGCGAAAATAATTAGTTATTGACAATAAAAATAAGGTATAATTGTAAAGCATTGACAACAGCATAAATAATATTATTTAAAAGTTTTTTCTTTGTTTTATAAATTTGATAGTAAGGAAGCTGTTTAACCGAAATCATTAGAGAAAAAAATATAAATTAAGAATTATTTAATTGTCTTTGCATATTGAAAGGAAAAAAATATGTCAAGATTCTTAGGATCAATTTTTAAAAAATCTAGAAGATATGGAACATCGCTTCTAGAAAATAATAAAGAATTCACAAAGGGTAAGAAGAGAATGACTGCACCTGGTCAACATGGTGCCAAAAGATCAAAACCTTCTGATTACCAATTGCATATGTATGAAAAGCAAAAAGTTAGATTTATGTATGGTTTAAATGAAAGACAATTCAAAAATCTATTTACTATTGCCGCTAGAAAAGATGGTGTTACAGGTATTAATTTATTGCAACTAGTCGAATCTAGACTAGACAATCTAGTATTTAGAGCAGGATTTGCTCGTACTAGAGCTCAGGCTAGACAATTTGTAAACCATAATCACGTAGTTGTTGATGGACATAAGGCAAACATACCTTCAATGATTATTAAACCAGGTTCTGTAATCGAACTTAAATCTTCATTAGAAAATAATGCAAATGTTAAAGACGCTCTTGAAGTTATGACAACCGCTGCATGGTTAACTCGTGATGGGAATAAGTTTACATATACAAGAATGCCAGAAAGAAATGAGTTTGCAAAAGAAATTGATGAATCATTAATTGTTGAATATTACAACAGACGTTAAAATTTGCGCTTCGGCGCATTTTATAATTCATTTTGGGACATTTGTTAATGTTGCAAATAAAGCAGTTTATTCAAAGTGTTTTTTTTGGATTAATTTAATATAATAAAATGCTTGCAAATATAGTATAATAATAAAGCCATGAGAACGGTAACCTTGTAAATTGGTCAGGATAGAGATATAGCAGCCATATCGAGAAGTGCAGTGTCTTGTGGTTTTTATTTTAAGGAGAAAGAAATGATTTGCACACGTTTATTAAGTCCTATAAAAAATCAAGAAGATTATGATATATTACCGATTCTTGATTTAGGTGATTTTGTTATTTATAAAAAAATTGCAAAATCTCCGTTTTATAATTCTATTGATTATGAATCATACATAAGCAATGAAGAAACTCAATATAATTTCTACTTTGAGGAAAGTTTATATTTCATTTGTTCTTATGAATTGTTTTATAGTCAGTTTAATAAAGATGCTGTTTTTATTAAAAATATCACTGCCAATAAAAAAATTTCTTATTTTAAATTAAAGCAGTTAAAAAAAATTCGTGAAATAATAAATAATGATGGAAAAGGCGGAACATTAATTACGTTTAAATATAAAGAAAATAATTTTTGACCATTTTATGTTTTTTGCGATCAAGAAATTGCTGAGAAAGAATTTAAATATCTATTAGAAACAGTATATAAATGTGACGTTAATGCAAATATTCAGCTT
This sequence comes from Mycoplasma sp. 2575, assembly GCF_053851635.1. NCBI lineage: Bacteria > Bacillati > Mycoplasmatota > Mollicutes > Mycoplasmatales > Mycoplasmataceae > Mycoplasma > Mycoplasma sp. 2575. The sequence goes on along the minus strand of NZ_JBSQBB010000008.1, from coordinate 6,369 downwards.
CATGAAAATTATTTCATTAAAATAAAAACCGCAAATGATGCTTTTTTAAACAAAGAATCATCAGTTTATCATTATGTCCATAATATTATTGGGATTAATATTGAAAAAGCCATTTATGACTTGGAATCAATAAATTAAAAAGTCCAAAAGGACTTTTTAATTTATTATTTTTGGTACCTTATTCCTAATTGAGGGTCTGTTTTTAATCAGTTACAATTTTTTTGAAAAAGATGATTAAATAATTAAAACATCCAAACAACATATTTGGAAGAAAATTTATCCAATTTTGTCATGTTGTTTGGTGTTTTTGCATAATAAATTTAGATTTGTGCAATTGCTATACTCAAATATCTTACTAAAGGTAAGCCTGAGATTAATTTACACAAAATTTTCTACACTACTGAAAAAATTCTTTTATTTTAACTTAATAAACTCCATAAAAATGGAATATTTATTTTTTTTATACTTAATGTGGGAAACACGAGAATTGTTCATCTATATATAAATCTTTAAAAATTTTAGTTATTGTTAAATATTGCCCGGTATAAGCAACGAATGATATTTTTTTATCATCTTCTATTAATATACATATTTATTATCACCTTTTCTAATGATTTTGACATTTTTAGGCATTTGAACTCTTTGGCCTTTTAGTATCATTTTTACCTCATTTTTCTTTAGTGTATTTATAACTAAATTATTATATATTTGAGGTCAAAAAAAGTAAAAAATGCTGATTTTTTTAATAAATCAGCATTTTCCCCTTATTTTTAGTTATAAAAAATGTTAAAAGTTTAGGTTATTAATTTATGAAAATTACTAATTAATGTTGCAATAAAATATTTTATTCAAAGAACGGTGCATGTCTTTGAGGAAATCCGTCTTTATCTAATAGAACGCCTTTTAGTAGCGTATCCTTATATTTTGTTTTAAACTCATCTCATAGTTTTTTAGCAACTTCTTTTCTTTCATCAATATTTAGGGTAATTTTATCAATTCATATATATTTGTTTTCTTGACTAATTATATTTTCTGGTGCTTCAGCAACCATTGAAACCCAATATTCAACAAAATCGACTTGTGAACTTGCTCTCCAGAAATCCCTTGTATTAGTTCCTTTTCCGATCAAGCTAGAATCAATATCAAGAGCTACTTTTGCTTTGCTGTTTATATCAGCAGCTTTCGTAAATTTGTCAAATTGCACATCAAGTCTTGATTTTTCATTTTCATCCAAGAATGGGTTTAATTTTAAGTCTTTAATAAATTGTAGATAGTCATAATCAAGCTTCTTTAATCTTCTTGCATTAAAGAATATATATTTTAGATAATCATTTTCTGCTTTTATGGCTTGTTCACGCGTTGTCGCTTTATTTTTAAATATTGTTTTAATTTGTTTAATATGGTTTTCCGCAACATTTACTGGGAATGGACCAGCTTCAGGCGGACTTTGCGTAGAATGTTTTTCAACTCTTTCAATAAAGAATGCTACTCAATTTTGAGTTTTACTATCATCTTCTCAACGTTTAGCAAAATTTTCAACTTCCTGTTTAACTTTTTTATATTGATCTATGGTTGTTGTTTGATAAAGTATTTTATTTTGCAATTCAGCTCCCTTATTTCTGAATTCATTTTCAGCATTTGAATTGCCTATCCCTTTTATTATTTTTATGTTTGAAATAATAGAGAATAAAAAATTCTTCATTTCACTAAAATCATTAAAAATTTCTTGACTAGTATATGCGTCTAGTTGAAATCCGCCGTTAGCTCGCTGTAATTTTAAATCATTAAGCTCGGCTTGTTTCTGTCTTTCTATATCTGCCTTAATAGTTTGCAGTTCGTGGTCGGTTGTTGCATCAGAAATTCTTTTGTTAAGCATTGATAACTGTGAGCTGTTTAAACCTCCTCTGCCGGTTTGGCCATTTTCATTTAGGTGGCCAGATAGGTCAAATAGTTCAAGTTTTGAAACTTCATCTTTTAGTTTATCTTTTTCCTTAATTAAGTTAAGTTGTTGCTTAACCATATCAAGGTCTTTTTCGCTCTCGATGTGTTTTAGTTGGTTTATTAAATCTTTTTTATCTGCTGAATCTTTTTGTTTTTCGATTTCTTTTTGAATATTACCCTTTTTCTTTTCTAGTGCTTCACGGCGTTTCATGATAGCCTTACCGGTAATATGTTTAATACCACTATTTTGACCATCGATGCTTATAGTACTATCAAGCTCTCTTTTTAAATTTTCTTTTTCTTTATTATCTGTTAATTTATCAATAGCGTCAAGAGCTCTCTTAACAGCTTCTTTTATCTTCTTATTATTTTCATTTAATCTATTAATTTCATCAATTGATTGTGCTTGATCAATTTGATGTTTTAGAGTTTCTATGGCGTGTGATTTGCTTCCACCAGGATAATTAATTTCGTCGACAATTTTCTTTGCTTCATCTTTAGCTCTTTGAAGTTCCTTAGACTTTTGCTTAATTTCTTTTTCTTTTTGCTTTTCTGCTTCAGTTTTAATAGCATCAAAGCTTTCGATACTATTTGTTGGGTTATCTAATTTTTCTTGCAGTTTTTTCTTTTCATTTTGATCAGAAATTTGTGAAATAACTCCTTGAGCTGAACGCTTTTTGTCTTTATAATCCTGTTTATATTTTCTAACCTTTTGTAATAATGTTGAAATTTTAGTATGATCAGCCTTAGAAAATTCTGTTAAGAATTCATTTTTCTTTGCTTCTGGTTTAATATTATTTATTTCATTTTTTAATGTATCAATATTTGTTTTTAGCTTATTTAGAGTCGTTTCCACAGAATTTTTATTTGAATAATCAATATTAGATGTTAGTGCTTGTTTAATTATTGCTTTTGTTTTTAATGAATTAGTTCTTAATTGCGATTTATCTTCTGGATATGCTAATTTATCAATAAATAAGTTGAAGTTTTGTCTTGTAGCATTTGTAACAAGTTCCTTAATGTCATTGATGGTTTTAGATAATTTTGTATGATCATTAGGAACTTGTATGTTATCGATATTACTCTTTATATTATTTTTTTTATCTTGAGGAATATTGCTTAAAGTGCCTATCTTGTCTTTTGCAAGACGTTTATAGTTTTGTATTATTTCATTTTTTAAATGATTTTCATTATATACACCACTATCAGTTATTGTTGTAGGAACAGTTTGGTTTAATCTTGTTATTAAATTGTTTTTATCAGCGCCATTATCAAACGAAGAATTAATTACATTTTTGTATGTTTCAATCTTATTAGCTCAACCATCTGGTAGGGCGTTATTAGCTTGATTTATATTTTGTGCTGAATTTAGCTTTTGTTTTATTTTTTGAACTGCTTGTGCATTATTTTCTGAATATTTTAGATTTCCGCCGTTAGCACTTAACTGATTTTTCTTTGTTTGCATATGGCTGCTAAAATTAGTTATCTCAGTTTGTTTTTGAATTAAACTTTGGATATTATTTAATTGATTAACAGTATTTTTTAGAGCATTTTTAGCTTGGGTTGCTTCAGGTGAATTAGGATCTGGATAAGGAATTTTATCAATTAATTTGTTAATTTCTGTTTTCTTATTAGCAATGCTTGTATCACTATCTTGCTTTTCTTTCTTTTGTTTAGCCTTATTTAATTCATCTTCTAAATTCTTAGATATTTCCTCTAATTGCGCTTTTGTTTTTGTTGTAAGATGAGGTTTATTTTGTGAATTGTATGTATCGAGAATATTTTGCAATTCTTGCTTAATTTTTTTGTATTCTTTTTTATTTAGGTTTGAAGTTATATAAGTGTCAATTGCATCTGCTTTTTGTTGTACTCGTGTTCTTAATGTTTGTTTTTGATTATTAATAGCATCAAGAGCTTTTTTGGCGACATCCTCAGCTGCCGTTAATCTTCTATTAGCATCGATAATTCGTGCATCAGTTAGTTTAGTAGTTTTATTAGCTGCTGGTTGTGCTGAACTAATCGCATTTGTAAGTGTAGTTGTTGAATCACTTAATGCTGGTTCCTTAGCCATTTCTGCTTTTGTAGCATTTGCTTTTTTAAGTGTCATTTCTAATTTTGCAATCTCGGCATCGGTTTTTTGATTTGCAGCTACTCTTTGCGTTTCAGCGTTTGTTGTTGCTTGCTCTAAGGCACTAGCCTTATCTGAAATGCTTTTAATTGGGTCAGTTTTTTTTATGGATTTATTTGTATTAATTATTTGTTGCAATTGATTAATTATGGTAGCTAAATTTGCGTGGTTTGAATCTTGTTTTAATGAATCTAATTTTGCTTGTGCATCTCTAAGCTTTTTCTTATGCAGGTCTTGCTCAGTATGAAGTCTGTTATTAAAATTAGTTATTGCACTGTTTGCTTCATTTTTTAAATTATTTAATTTATTTTTTTGTTCAATAAATTTTTCGTGTTCTTCTCTGTTGAGTACATTTTCGGCCTCAGAAATGGCAGAGTTAAGTTTTTCTTTTAACTTAGTCATTTCTGGGTCATGTGTTATGATACGTTTTACAACTTCCCGCAGATCGTTTTTAGCTTTTGTAAGTTGTCGCTTATTTGTCTCAGTAATTTCTGCATCTTTTTGCGCTTTATCTCTTTTTGCCTTTTCTAGGGCTGCATCAAGTTTAGATTTGATCTGTTCTAGGTCGTGTTTAGTTTTAGAATTAATATTTGTCTTATCGTTATTGTTGTAGTTATTTAGGATTGTTTCTAGTTCATTTTTGATTTGGCCATAAGCACTATCGTTAGATAAATTTTGATTTTTATATTGTTCAATTTCGTCAGCTTTGATTTGAATCTGCTTTATTAATTCGGATTTTTGGTTATTGATACTATCAAGAGCAGCTTTTGCAACCTTTTCAGCTTCTGCAAGGATTTTATTAGCTTCTTTTATTTGAGAATCTAGAGCTTTTTTATGTGCATTTTTAATGTTATTTGCATTATTTATCGCTTGTTCAAGCGTTTGTTTTTGATTATTTAATTCAGGCTCATTATTCATCGCGTTTTTTGTTGCATTGGCTTTTTCTAATGTTTTTTCGAAATCTTCAAGATCCTTGTTAATTTTTTTGTCTACCTCAGCTTTCTCTGCTTCAGCTATTTGGATAGCATGTTGTAATGCTTCCTTTTTGCTATTAATACTTTGAATTGAATCAGTAATGCTAGAGCTTTGGTTATTGCTGATTTCTTCTTGAAGTTTGGTAATAACTTCTGTTAAGTTATTAGAGTTTACATCATTTCTTAGATCAGTTAGTTTATCATTAGCTTCCTTTATTTTTTTATCGTGTTCTGATTTTGCTTCTTGAATTCTTGCATCAAATTGTTTCTTTTGCTGTTCAGCCGTTATTTTTAGATTATCAAGTTTTTTCTTTTGTTCCTCATACTTTTCTGATTGACTACTTTTTATAATTTTATCTGTTTCATCTATAGCCTTTTTAATATCTTCCTTTAATTTGATCATTTCAGAATCGTTACTTGTTATTGTGCTTGAAAAATTATTTAATGCATCCTTTGAATTTAATAATTGTTGTTTATTAAATTCCTTAATGTCGCCATCTTTTTTAGCTTGTTCTGCTTTGGCTTCGGTTAATTTTGAACTTAAATCATTCAAAATTTCATCTAGTTGTTGCTTGGTTTTGTTGTTTAGCTCTTTTTTGTTTTGTGTTTCAAAATCGCTTACAGCTTTGGTGAGTTTATCCTTTATGTCCTTATATTCGCTCTTAGTTAAAGTGTCTGCATAATCTTTGATATCCTTTGCTTTTTGATTAATCTGGGTTCTTATTTCACTCTTTTGCTTATTTATACTATTTATTGTATTTTCTGCTTCTTGCTTTGCTTGACTTAGTTTTTTGTTAGCATTATTGATTTCGGCATTAGTTAGTTTTTTAGGACTGTGATTTTTCTTAGCTGTTGCTTCTTTTATTGTTTGTTCTAATTTATTTTTTGCATCATTTAGCAATGGTTCTGATTGCATTGAACTTGTAAGAGAATTGGCTTCATTTATGGTTTTACCTAAATTATCTAGTGCTGCCTCGGTTTCTTTGTTAGCTATAATTTTTTCATTTTCTGCTGTTTCTATTGCTTTTTGCAATGTGTCCTTTTTGTGATTTATATCTGCAAGTGGTTGGTTGTCATCAGTTATTTGATTATTTGTGATTGCTTGCTGAAGTTTTTGAATGACATCATTTAAGTTAGCAGCATTTTCATCCGCTTGAAGCTGTGAGATTTTTTCTCTTACTTCAAGAATTTTTTGCGCATGAGCTTCTTTGGTGTTTTGTAATTCCTTGGCAAATTCTGTTTTTGTGGTTTCCGCTTTTTTACTTAGGTTCTCTAGTTTTTCTTTTTGACTAACGTATTTATCTGATTCTTCATTTGTAATGATTG
>NZ_JBSQBB010000007.1:0-49234 GCF_053851635.1 Mycoplasma sp. 2575 | reverse complement strand
TGTGAAATTTATCAACAAAATATCAAAAAATTCTGTTTTTATAAATAAAAGTTATCCTTAGTTTTATCAATTGAGTCTACTGGTTTAAGCCATCAATATAAAAAATAAGATGACTCTAAAACCGGAACTATAGATAATTTTGTGTAAATTAATTTCTGACTTATTTTTTTATAAGTAATTTGAGAATAGCAATTACACAAATCAAAATTTATTATACAAAAACAAGGCCTCAATTAAGAAAAACTTTATTTCATTTTTCTAACTGATTTTGAATTGCAAAATAAACTATTTTTATTAAAGAGCCATCGGCAGGAAATGGAGTTTTGTTTCTTGATATTTTTCTAATATTTCTATTTAAATTTTCGATGACGTTTGTTATATAAATTAGCTGTCTAATTTCTGTTGGAAAGTTAAAATTTATCAATGTTTTTTAGACAACTTTTAAGCGCATACTGATATTTAGAATCTCATTTTTCTTCAAAAATATCTAGTAATCTAGATGCTTCATCTATACTGTTGGATTTATAAATATTTTTTATGTCTTGGGCAAATTATTTTAAATCTTTATAGTTAACATGTTTTGTAGAATTTCTTATTTGATGAACTATGCACTTTTGAATTTGTTTTTTAGGAAAGACTACTTTAATTGCTGCTAAATTATTGCTTATCATGAGATATATATCCTAAATCCCTCATAATTTAAGGTCATTTAGTACTTGAATTCAATATTTTGCACTTTCGAATTCTCCTATTCAGGATCCCAAAACATCATTATATTCTTCCGAAGAGTATCTCATAACTATGTAAACTGACTTTTCAACAAGTTTATTTTCTTCTTTAACTTTAAATCTTATTTCATCAATAAAAACCATGGCATAAGTTTTTTCTAATGATCTATTTCTTCACTCTGTTATGTGTGGAATTATCTTATTAGTTACTCTACTTACAAAACTTGGATCAACATCTATAGCATACATATCTTTTAATGTATCTGATATGTCCCTAGTTAATACACCTCTTGAATATAAGCTAATAATTTGGCTTTCAATTTTGGAAATATCGTATTGAAATTTAGAAACTACTTTTGATACAAATCTTGAATTTCTATCTCTTGGAATTTAGTTCAATTTCTCCGAAATTAGATCTTACATTTTGAAATAACTACCATTTCGATAGTTGTCTTTTATAGTTCTTTCGTGTTCATATTTATCTCATGCAAGAAAGTTTTTTAATTTTTTCTTGCATCATAATTTCTATAAGATCTTTTATATTTTTCTTAATAATTTCATAAACATCTTCTTTGGTTGTCGGTTTATATTTAATCATGTAATTCTCTTGAGCTTAGCATTTTAATATCTTTTTTTGCATATTAAAAAATCTCCTGTGTAAATATTTTAAATTTAAATATTTGCCATTGGGAGATTTTTAAACAAAATTATCTATGGTACCTAATTTCTAATTTAGGGTTTTTATATTCTTTGAATATTTTTAGCTATTGCTCTATATTTGCAACAAAAGAATAGAAATCGTCAAAAAAGAATCAATTTTTTTTCTTTAGTTTTTTCAACCAAGGTAAAGAGTTTGCCCAGCCCTATTGTCAATTGTTATTTCAAACCCGTCTTTTTCTTTATTATCAAAATAAAATCTTCTTAATGTTTTAATATTTCCACCTTCTACAACGACTAAATATTCAACAAAATATAGTTCTGTTTTGTAAAATCTTTCTTTTTTATTATTTCTTTCAAATAATCGAGTTAGTACATTTACTTTATCAGTTTTATATGTAGCATAAAATGCTTCATTAAGTTTTTCAAATAATTCCTTATTATTTCTACCTTGAGAATTTATTGCATCTATAACTTGCGATTTTGTATATTTAGAAGAATCAAGTTTTGAAGTATCATGCATCAAAAGGTTTTGTGGTTGCCCTATTTTTAATTCATCAAGTGCATAAAACAATTGAGTTAAAGCGATATTGTAATTTTGCATACGATGAATATCCTTATTTGTTTGAAGAATATAGAAACTATCATTTAAATTTTCTAATCAATTTTTATATATAATTTTTTCTTCTAATTTTTTAATTGATTCTTTACGATATGTTTTTAATTTTTCAAAATCTCCAGTTTTGATAGCGTTATTTTTCTTTTTAATATCTTCCTTAGTAATAATTCTTGAATTTGAACCGAATAATACAAATTTATCTCCAAATTCTTTTAAATCTACATACCCGCCCAACAAAGGTTTTAGCATATTGAAATATCTATCAACATCTGCTTTGTCTTGCAATAGTTGTTTAATAGTTCTCTTTGTAGGATCAGCTGCTTTGTAATATTCACTTATGCTGTTTTTAAAACTTTCAACACTAAGATTATTAGAAGTAAATAATGTTTCATCATAAACAAAAGATTTTGTTATATCATTTCATTTATTTGTAATATGTTCTTCAAAGGTATTTAAAATTTCTTCTTGTTGTTCTTTTTCAAATAAAGATAATGTTATACTGTTATTATTACCACTTAAAGAGGCTTGTGTGTTATTTTTTAAATCAGAAACAATGGTTTTAGATAATTCTTTTAAATATTCTTGTTGTTTTTGCTTTTGTTTTTTACCATCGATAATGATGTCTTTATTAAAAATAATCTTATCAGTATTTAATGGATTTTTATTTTCTTCTTCTAATGAAAAAGAAAATCTAATTCCTTCCCCCTCTTTTGAGGGGTCGTATTTTTGATATAGATATTGATTATAATAATTATTAATTATCTTTTGGATTTGTTCATTTGAAGGCTCGTTATAATCAAAAATAATATCTGGAGCAATGTTTTTGAAAGCATTCTCGTCTAACTTTATAGACGGTTTATGAGGTTTTTTATCATGATCTTGTTCTTTGCCTTCTTCTTTCTTTTTAGGATCTTCTGGTTTCTTTTCTTGTTCTTTGCCTTCTTCTTTCTTTTTAGGATCTTCTGGTTTCTTTTGATCTTCTATTTTAGGATTACTAGGTTTATTATCATTATTTGAACTGCAAGAAATAACAGTTGCAGCTGTTATAAAAGGTATTGAAATACTTGCTAATGTTAATAAAATTTTGTTAGATTTCTTCATGATATCTCCTTAGATAAAATTTTTATATACAAAACAAAATTATAGTTTTTTTTTTTTTTTTGCAAAATTTGGTAGCAAAATAGCAAAAATTTGTTTTTTTTGTATGCCATAACATATTATTTTAGCTTTACTACGAATTTGCTATTATCAAAAACATATGCAAAAATAAAGGTATCATTATCATTAACTTGTTCGTCAAATAATTTATATTTATGAGAATTTTACAATTAAAATTAACTTAAAAATGAGATAATGTTGTTTCCAATTTAAGGCATCTCTTTAATCAGACTCAGTTTCTCAGCAGACACAAATGATAAATAACAAAAAAATAACCAAACATCAGATACAAAAATTTTTTCAATTATTTTGTTGTTTGGTTATTTTTATATAATAAATTTAAATTTGCGTAATTACCATACTCAAATCTCTTAATAAAAAGTAGACTAGAAATTAATTTACACAAAAAATTCTTACACTTCCTTATTAAAAAGATTTAAATTATGTTCCTTATTTTTAGACTTAAATGGAGGGCATAGGAAAGCAAGATTACTTTTGCTACCTTTTTTATTTTTTTTAAAAAATCAAGCTTTAAGTTAAAGTTTATTTAATTTTTTTAAGCTAAACGATACTTCTTAACTTCTGAAAAATTTATTAATCTAAATAGCATTTCAGCATTCCCTTAGTGAATTTATGAAATGTTTATGCACTATTTTATTGCTTCTTTATTTTTTGAAGTTCTTTTTCTTTAACAGATACATTCTCTTCATCTGATTTTAATTCTTTTTCATTTTTTAGAATTTGTTTTTTATATTATCACTTTCACTAAGAATATTTTTAATACTTAAATCAGCATCGTTTATTGTTTTAATTATTTCTTGATTAAGACTATAAATATCATTAAATTTATTTTTTGCTTTCTCTAATTTTTGCTGTTTTAGATTAATTTCAATAGCTATTTTTTCTAATTCCTTTTGTGCTTCTTTGAGTTTATATTTTTCATTATTTAGTTTCAGTAAAGCAGCATCATTTTTTTGCTTAGCATTTTCATATTCTTTTTGTTTTTTATTTGTTAAATTATTATTATTATTATTATTTGTTTTATTGATAGCTTTTTCAATATCTTGCAGTTTTTTTATTATTTGCTCTACTTCCTTAGTTTTTTGGCCTACATTTTCAAATAAACTTTGAACTTTATGATTAGCACTATTTAATTCATGCTGAACTTTTTGCAATTCTATATTATTCTTGTTAGCTTTTTGCACAGATGCATTTTTATTAGCAGCTAGCAGTTCACGTCTTTTATTTAAATCACTTAATTCGTTACTTTTTTGATTTAACACATCAGTTTTTAAAGAAATATCATTGTTAATACTTTCAAGTGCCTTCATTAATCTCTTATTATTCATAAAAGAATTTTGCTTTTGCACTTCAACATTACTTTTACTTTTCTCATTTTTAGCTACTTCTTTTTGCTTTTCATCCACAATTTTTTTTGCGTCCCTTAGGCTTTGTTCCAATGCAGCTAAAATATCATTAGAACTATTTAATGCATTATTGGCATCTTGAATCTCTTGATTTTTTGTTATTCATTTTTCCTTAGTTAATCTTAAATTGTTTTCTGCATCTTTTCTGCGTTTTTTAGCTTCAGTGGCTTCTGCTCTTGCCAATTGTAATAATTCAAACTTATCATTCTTTTGCTTCTCTTTGATTGCTACATTAGCATCAGCTTCTTTTAGTTTCTTTTCAGATTGGGCTTTTCTTTCAATATTTTCGTCTTTTTCTTTAGTTAACTCCAACAGTCTTTTCTCTGCTTGTAATATTTTTCCATCAAAATCTCAATATTCTTTTACTACTGGCACAATTTCCTTTTCGAGTTTTTTCTTTTTTTCTTCCCATTCTGCCAATTCTTTTTGTGCCCTTTCATAATCTTTCTCAATACCACTCTTTTCAGATTGAAGTCGATCAATTATCTCTCAAATTCTATCCTCCGCCGCAGCTCCTCCATCACCAATACCAGTATCAGATCCATTGGCCTCAGCAATTCTATCTAATGTTTCATGATAATCACTTATATTTTTATTATATGAATCAATTAGTTTCTTATTTTTTTCAACCAATTCAGATAATTCTCCGATCTTGATTCTCATAGATGTACGATTATTTCCTAGTTCAACTAGGTTATTTTCTAATAATTTTTTTTGATTAGTAAATTCAGCTATATCTAATTTTTTTTGTTTTATTTCTTCTAAATTTTGCTTAATTCTTTTTTCGATATTTATAGAACTTTCAGCAGCCCCATCTTTAAGATCATTTGCGAGTTTTAAATTTTGTTTCAAAATTTCATATTCAATGTTTAACTGATTAGCATAACGATCTTTGTCGATTTCGTCATTTTTAATATCAGCAATCAATTTTTCTATTTTCTTAATGGTTCCATCAACTAATTTTATTTCATTACCTAGTTTATTAATCTCTTCATTTTTTTGCTTTTTATTTTTTTTAATTTCATCTAATTGTGTTTGTAAGTTATTTTGTGTATCTTGAGCTTGTTTCAATAATCTTTTTGATTCTTCCAATTCATTATTTATTTGATTAAAATTTTGCTCTTTTTCTTGATATTCGCGTTTAGAATTTTCAATTTGTTTTAAGATGTTTTTTTGATTGTCCTTTGCTTTTACTAGATTATTATTTGCTTTCTCTAATTCTTTAAAAATACGACCTGCGTCAATGGAAATTTCTTCTTCAAGTCTACTTGCTTCTTGAACTTGATTGTTTAATTCGATATTTGTAGAAATAAGACTATTCAGTTTTTGAGTTTTCTCACTTACTTCCTGCTTTGCATCATTAAGTTGTTTATTTGCTTGATCTAGTTGTTTTTGAGCATTATTTAATTCATTATTTATTCTATTTTTATCACTATTAAGAGCAATTATAGTATTATTAGCTTTTTCTGATTCTTTTTTAGCTTCTTCTAATTCCTTAGTTTTCTTTGCTAAATCATTATCTATATCAATAGCGTTAGAAGTTGAAGATTCAACGCTTTCTTGAGCATTTTTAACCTTATTTTTAGCTTTTTCTAGTTTCCTATTTTCTTCATTTAATTCTTTGGTTAGTTTATCTAACTCATTATTCACATAAATAACGCTATTTTCTAATTCTTGTTTATTTTGCTCCGCATCTTTTTTTGATTTTTCAAGCGCTTTTATTTTTTCTTTAATAAGTTGAAGTTGTTTTTCCAAAGCTTCCTTATTTTTCCTGGTTTTATTTAGTTTTTCATTAGCCTTGTTTAATTCTTCTGTCTTAGAAATTACATCCCTGTTTTTTAATAAATCATTTTGCTTTGCTTTCTCTAGTTCGCTGTTTGTTTTATCTAATTCATCTTGTGAATATTTTTGCTCAGCCTTTAAGGTTTTAAATTGATGAATAAAAACAATTTTATTATTATAAACCATCTGGAATTCATAATCAGTATTAGGAGATAACGGTTTCTCATTATTTATCCCAAAATGCATATTTTCGCTATTTTTTCCGACTGTGTGAGACTTTCTAACTATTTCATATGGTGTTTTTTTGGCATAAAATAAAACTAAAAATGTTCTATCCATATTATCATTTTCATCAATATTTTTTAAATTAAACACTGCTGAGTTTGAAGCAATTTTCTGGTCCTTTATTTTTAAACCTTTAATATCATTTGCACCATTAACTCCATTTTTATTGGCATTTAAGAAATAATAAGCAACCAAAGCGCCTGTTGCAACAATTGATAACGAAAGGGATAAAGCTAAAATAATGTTGCCACGTCTTTTCTTTTTTTGTTTGTTTTCGCTGGTGTTTTCCATAAATTTATACTCTTTCTTTTTTTAAGCTATCGTTTTCAAATATTTTTCAATTTTTATAGGTTATATGTTACATTTTTTTTTTTTTTTTCGCAAAGTTGCTTATTTTGTAAGGCTATCATTATTTATAATAATGATAAAATTTGTATATGTTTTAGCTTATTTATCCAATATATTCATGCTTTTTAACCCTGGGTAATAAAAAAGAGGCAACTGCCTCTCTCTAAAATAATTTACTTTTAAAACAGGAATTCTTACATCTTCTTATTTTAAAATTTATTGTAAATAATTTCATTGCTTTCATCATCATTTGAATATTTATTATTCAAATGGGATTTAGATTTAGATGAATCAAAACCTGAAATTGTCAAATATTCTTGTGTATCATCATCTGTATGATTTTCGATTTCACTATTTGTGAGTTTAAAATCATTTTCTTCTTTATTGTTGGTTCTATTTATTCCTGTAGCAATTACAGATACATAAATTTCACCAAGTTTTTCTGCTTCTTCATTAGCAGGAGAACCAACGCCAAATATAACATCAATATTTTCGCCAGCAACATTCTTTAAAACATCAATTGCGGCTTCAAAATCATTGATAGTACTATTTCTTGATGACGAAAAATAAACTATTGCCTTAGTGATACCTTTTATATTACTTTCTAAAATAGGACTGCTTATCGCATTATGCATTGCTTTCTGCGCCGCATTTTCACCAGTTGATTGTCCGATTCCTACAATGGTTTCACCACTGTTTTTAATTAACGTTTCTAGGTCGGCTAAGTCCAAATTAATCAAACCAGGTACAGCTATAATATCGACAACAGTTCTAATAAATTGCTTAACAATATTATCTGCAACCTTAAAAGCATCCTTAAAAGAAATTTCGCCAAAAGATTCTTTCAATTTATCATTTGAAATAATAATATAAGAATCTACATTTTTCTTTAATTCTTCAATCCCTTGGAGTGCAATCTGACTTCGCTTTTTTCCTTCAAATGAAAAGGGTGTAGTTACAATTGCTATTACCAAAGAATTTTGTTCTTTAGCTAATTTGGCAATCACAGGGGCCGCTCCAGTACCGGTGCCGCCACCCATCCCAGCAGTAATGACTACTAGGCTAGCATTTTTTATCTTTTCCTTTATTTCATGTGTTGAATGCTCGGCAGCCTGTCTTCCAATTTCCGGATTAGCACCAGCCCCGATACCTTTTTTATCACCTAATTGTAGTGTTAGTGATTTATCAAATTTATCTAGAATTTGTCTATCTGTATTTGCAACAACAAATTCTAATCCATCAATTTTTGTATCAAGAAGACTTTGAATACTATTATTTCCACCACCACCAACACCGATAACCTTAATATTAGCAACGGAATTGAAATTTTCAAATTCTGGCATGGCAGTACTCCTTACTTTTTTCTACTTTATCTTTAATTTAACTAAATTATATAAATAAAATTGAGTTTATTTTTTGTAATTAAAAGAATATCCTTTTTCCTCTCGTTTATTTACGTCTAAAATAAATAATTCAGAGGTTATAGTCATTTCTTTAATAGTATTTTGTCTTTTGTTAACAAGATTAATAATTCCCATCATTTCATAACTAATAACATCAATTGCGCAATAAGCTTTGTCTGATAAATAACTTAAAATTTTAAAGTTTTTAAACGTTTTTATGGTTTCTAGGAATTTGCTATTACTTACATTAAAATTAACTTTTATATTAATATCTTTTATATTTTTTAAAAAAGATTCAACATAATCATTAATTTTTTTTAAATAATATCCCAGAACTTTTTTAAATAATAAATTATTGCCAGAATTTAAGTTACATTGCCATAAATTAAATTTAGTATAAGCTATTTTTTTGGTAGTTTTCAATTGTTTAGCAATGAATTCAATTAAATAATCTATTCCTAAATTAACATTTTTTTTAATTATAACTACATCATTTTTTAAAACATTTAATTTCAAGCTGTAATCATCTAAATAAATTTGGGTAGCTATTCCAGAATCTCTTTGTTGATTAAAATAAATATTTTTAAGAAATTCATAGTCATAAATTTTTAAAATATTTAGGTTATTTTTCTTAAATAGATTAAAAATGTTTTTGGCAACATTTCATTCTAAAAGATTAAGACTTATTAATTGATTGTTATTATCATTATTTAGATATGAGTAATCAAATAAGTAATTACTATTTGATTTTTCTAAGTAGTATAGTTTCTTAGCTAATTCATAATTAGTTAGCTTTTGATTACTTTTATTAGAAATTATTTTCTTATTAATTTTCAAAAAAGGTGAATCTTGAATAATTACAACAACATTTTTTATTGTCAAAGATATGGTTGCTTCAATTTCTTTTTTAGTTTTGCAAATAAATGAATCTAACTCAAATAGGTTAAAAATTGTGCTACTAATGCTTCTTTTATAAATCAAAATATTTCCAAAAGAATTTTGCTCTATAACCTCAACAGAAAAACTGCTGACCTCAAATTTGTATGCTATAATAACACTTTTCTTCATAAATTAACCTATTTTTGTTATCACTCTCATTTTTGCGCTACGTGATCTTTTATTATTCTCAAATTCGCTTTGAGAAGGAAAAATAATTTTTTGTTTTCACTTTAATTCAGTCTGAACTGGCAATCTTTTTAATTTAGGATCTACATAATTTAAATTTTGAAAGAATCTTTTGACTTTTGCATCTTCCTTGCTATGAAAGGTTATAATAGCTAACTTGCCGTTAACATTTAATAAATCTATAACCTGATTTAGCAAATCATCTAATGCATTTAATTCATCATTAACCGCAATCCTTAAAGCTTGAAATACAGCTTTCGATGGATTCTTTTGTCTAACAATTTTGGCTGGTAATGCTTTTTTAATAATTTCATTTAATTCAAAAGAAGTACTAATTGGTCTATTTTTAACAATTGATTTCGCAACTATTCTTGCTAGCTTTACATCACCATAATCGTATAAAATTTGTGCAATTTTATCTTCTTCTCACTCATTGACTATTATATGTGCATTAAGTTCTGCATCCAAATCCATTCTCATATCCAGTTTTGTATCCTGTGAATATGAAAAACCTCTTCTAGCATCATCTAGTTGTGGACTAGATACACCTAGATCAACTAAGATTCCATCAACTTTTTCAATATTAAGTTTCGCTAATTCTTCTTTCAAGAATCTAAAATCACTCTTAACTAATATAAAAAGGTCACTCACTAATTTTAATTTTTGTTCGGAATCACGTATTGCTTCAATATCTTTATCAAAGCAAATAAGTCTCCCGTTACCTTGGTATTTTATTTTTTTTAAAATTTCAACACTATGTCCAGCTCTTCCTAAAGTTAAATCAAGATAAATCCCATTTGGCTTAATGTCTAATGAACTAACTACTTCATTTAGCAAAACAGGAATATGTTTTTCTATAATTTAACCCCTTGTTCAAATAATTTCTGAGCTAGATTATTAATGTCAATTTCATCTTCGAAATATCTTTCTTTTGCATCATAAACTTCTTTTGCAAAAAGTTCACAGGTGTTTCCTGATCCGATGAAGACAACATCCTTTTTGATAGTGGTTTTAAAAGCTAAATGTTTCGGAATAATAATACGATTTGACTTATCTGGCACAACTAATTCTGTATTTGCAAAGATAAATCTACTTAATTCTCTCAAATCTCTATTAAGCAAATTATTATCCTCAAGTTTAGATTTTAGTTTTTCAAACTCAACCTTATCTCTCAAAACTAATTGTTTGTCAAAACCAATTGTGATAAAAAATTCCTTTCCTAAATCATTAAGTATTTTAGGTGGAATGACAACTCTTAACTTGTCATCTAAGCTTCGCTCGTATTTACCATACATTTCCACTTCCTCCCACTATCAACCAAATTTTACTATTTTTATAAACTATTTTTTGAAAAAAGTATTTTTTTAATAAAAAGCGACAAGTTTATATTTTTTAAAATTAACAAATGAATAATTAATAATTTAGAAAATTACTTTTTTACTAAAATTTGCTAAAATAATTTACATGCTGGTTTAGCTCAGATGGTAGAGCAACTGATTCGTAATCAGTGGGTCGGGGGTTCGATACCTCTAACCAGCACCATAATTGCCGATAATACGAGATATGATGGTGCTTATATAAATAAATTAAAAATTTTTATTAAGAAATATTTTTTTAGGTTATAATAATTAAGCATTTACTTATATGAGTGCCGACTTAGCTCAGCGGTAGAGCAGCTGGCTGTTAACCAGTTGGTCGTTGGTTCAATCCCAATAGTCGGCGCCAGTATGGCCCTATGGTGAAGTGGTTAACACATATGGTTTTCATCCATACATGCGTGGGTTCGAGTCCCGCTAGGGTCACCATTTGGAGAATTAGCTCAGTTGGGAGAGCATCGCCCTTACAAGGCGAGGGTCGTGGGTTCGAGCCCCTCATTCTCCACCATTTGTAAATCACCAATAAAAAATGCCTTCACGGCATTTTTTTTATGCTTTATTTGTTATCCGCTAATTTAAGTGCATAACAAATAAACCAACATAATAAGATTTTTAGTTCCATTTCTCCAAAATTAGATCTTTCATTTTTGGAATAACTACCATTTCAATAGTTATCTTTTATCGATCTTTCATGTCCATATTTATCATATACAAGAAAGTTTTTTAATTTCTTCTTGCATCATGATTTCTATAAGATCTTTTGTATTTTTCTTAATAATTTCATAAACATCTTCTTTAATTATTGGTTTATATTTATCATATAATTCTCTTGCGCTTAGCATTTTAATATTTTTTTGGCGTATTAAAAAATCTCCTGTATAAATAATTTAAATTTAAATATTTGCTATTGGGAGATTTTTACACAAAATTATATATGGTACCACAGTATAATATGGAACCTAATTTAAGAAGTTCAAAATATTGTGGCTCATTTTTCTCGCTAATTAATGAAGGTAGATATAATAATTTTAATTAGCACTAATATGCTTCTCTAAATTTATAAAAGCAAATATTATGAAATATGAAGTCTTCTTAATTTAAGATATTCTTTTCTTTTACTAGATAAACAATGAATTGGAATATTTTTATATAAATATAAAACATCAAGATCATTTTTTAAAATATTATTTCTTAAAATTATCTGCTCGCCACTTTCGCTATAAGTAAAATAATTCTTATCAAATAACCTATGAACTGTTGATGTAAGATTAAGCAAATTTTCCTTATCAGTCACAAACACCTTATACTTATTTACAATATCCTTATATTGCTGTTCAATTTCAGAATGGTAGACCTTAAATACATTGCTCTTTATGCCAGCATATTTATTATTTTTAGACTTAAAAAATGCCACCATTTTTTCAATTTCTTTTTCAATATCATTATTAATATCTTTTATTTGATAGATATGAGCATTTTCAGAGGCGTTAGAACCTTCAAAAACTGAAACCTTTATTTTAGAAACCTTGTTTCTTTCGTTTTTAATTTCCTTTCTTGCATTTTCACTAAGGACTTTTGTCACATTCATTTGCTGCTTAATTAGTTTATTAAAATTCTTAATAATATCATTTTTATTTTGAATTGAAGAATTTATAAATTCAATATATCTTTTAATTTCCTTTTTTAGCGGACCAATATCGTCCTCTATTTCAATATTAAAAATTTTAGCTACTCACTCATCAATATTAGAGTCAGTTACATAAAATTTGAATTTTTCTACATCATCTTTTTTGATTTTAGAATAATCTCTTTCAAAAAGAAACAAATCATCTAATAACATTATTAAATTATACTTATATTGGTTATATTGTCCTTTTGTTTCACTAATATTTAATTCTATATCTCATACCATTTCGGCATTTTTTGGATTTTTAGCTGACCCAGCAACGTTATTGCCTTTAATAATTGAAGTTATGTTTTTAATTGTGCTTTGATAATGTTCTGAATTAAATCATTCATTAGCTATCATTAATTCTTTATTTTCTAATTTAATCAATTTATTGCTTGATCTATTGGGTCTCTTTTCTTGCTTATATTCCTTATCACATTTTATATTCAAATAATCAAATAGATCCTTGCGATAATGGAAATTGCTATTCTCCTGTTCTAATCAAGATGGTGTTGTAAATAAATCGATTCATAATTCTATAAATTCAATTTCTCAATGTAAGACAAAATTTTCATTCTTAGAAAAAAGTAAATTAATTTTACCTTTAAATTTTGAAGAAGTTGATGTTGAATCACAATAATTTTTTGACACAAAATTAAATGAATATTTTTTACACTCCTCTCACAAATCCATCCAAGACATTACAAGCATTTTATTATCACCTCTGTAAATAATGCTTCCAACACTTCAATAGATATGGAGTTTCCACAAGTGTAAATCATTCTT
Organism: Mycoplasma sp. 2575; assembly: GCF_053851635.1. Lineage (NCBI taxonomy): Bacteria > Bacillati > Mycoplasmatota > Mollicutes > Mycoplasmatales > Mycoplasmataceae > Mycoplasma > Mycoplasma sp. 2575. Next base: position 35,871 of record NZ_JBSQBB010000007.1, on the reverse strand, counting down.
TCACTAGTCAACAAGCCTGTAGATTTCACTCTAATACCTTCTTGCTTAGAAAATCCCATATATTGATAAGCTTCTATTTCATCCATTGTCTTTATAATATTCTTATTTTTAAAATAAAATTTCAATCTACTATTTGCACCTGAAGCAGTTAATGTTGGTCCAAAACCCTTAGGCAAATATAAATATGCTTCTGAATTAAAACTTGAGTAATTTAGCATTTTAGATTTATAAATGTTCTTATTAGTTTTAATGAACTTTTCTCTTTTATATTTAAGTAAACTAGATAAGTCTTTTCCATTATTATTGAATCGAATAAGATTCGACAAATCTTTTTCATTAGATATAGGTTTGGGAAATTCAAAGTTATTTTTGCCTAAACATGATACAGCAAAAACACGCTCTCTATTCTGGGGGCTATTATAATCTACTGAATTAATTACCTTTCATTTAGTTTTATAACCCAATTTATCCAGTGCACTAATTCATTTTTTAAAATCACCTATAAACTTCTTAGTTGTTAGTGCCTTTACATTCTCTAATAATAAAACCTTTGGTAACCTATCTAGATTGTTTTCTAGAATTCGTTCAATTTGATATAAAAGACCACTTCTGCTCTCGCTTGTTATCCCTTTTTGTTTTCCCTGCTGTGAGAGATCTTGGCATGGAAATGAATAAGTTAGTATATCAATATCATTAGGTAATTTTTCAAATTGTTTTATGTCAGTCTTTGTTACTCTAGAGTTGCAAGTCTCTCTCTCTCTCTCTCTCTCTATGTGTGTGTGGCTCATCTATTTTCTCAATATTTTGCTTATACACTTTTTCAAAATATTCATTATTTATAAAAGCATATAAATAAGGGAAAATTGCGCTTAATTTACTAGGATGCATTCTTTCAAAATATTTTTTATTTACAATATTCTTACTATTTGAACTAAACGTATTGGTAGATAAAATTTCAGCTTGCATAGAACTAGGAATTTGTGTCTCTGCATTCAATCTACCATAATGAATTATCATATATGAAATAATTGCATCAATATAAAAATCACAAGCACCCAAACTAACTGCTTTAAAATTCAATTTATGCTCTAAATTCTTAAGAGCTTTATATTGGCTGCCAATGCCTGAAAACATTTCAAATAATTTTATTTTCCTCATAACATATTAAGTTTAGCGCGCAATTTGAATTATATTAATTATTTTTTCATTATAAAATTTAAAATAAAAAAAGAAAGGCATTTATAACCTTTCTAAACAACATATTTAATGATATGGTGCGCGAGGAGGGACTTGAACCCTCACGCCGGAAGCATTAGTGCCTAAAACTAACGTGTCTGCCAATTTCACCACTCGCGCATATATGGTGCCGTTTATAGGACTTGAACCTACGACCTACTGATTACAAGTCAGTTGCTCTGCCAACTGAGCTAAAACGGCTTACTTATTTAATGCTATATTATTATATATAATTTTTTTGTTATTTAATAAAAAAAGTAGCATATATTTTAATTTTTTGAAATATGATTCAAAACACCTATTTTTATTTTATACACTTTTATAAATTAGTAAATTAGTGTTTTTTATAAAATAAAGAGATATTTTTTAACTAGCAAATCAAGTAAAACTTGTCTCATGATAAATATGGTAATCTTCGTTAATACATAAATCCAACACTTAATTTAAAAACTAAGAAGATAAAGCTTTTGATATTCAGTTATCTCATCAATAACCCCTTCAATTGATTAAATAATTTAAAAATGATATAATAAATTACATTGAGGAAAAATGTTTTTTAAGATTAATAAAAAAAGAGGAGAATCAAGTTTTTTTGCAATTAAAAAATTTGCAAAGGAACATAATATTAAAAAGATTGGTCATAGCGGTACTCTTGATCCGTTAGCCCAAGGTCTTTTAATAGTTGCTAGTGATGATGATACAAAAGTTTTGCCATGACTTATTAATGATACAAAACAGTATTTTGTTGAAGCTTCACTTCATTGCTCTTCTAAAAGTTATGATGAAGGTGAAGAAGTTATTTTTTTAAAAAATAAAAAAATGATTACCAAGGAGCAATTAGAAAATGCGCTAAAACATTTTAAAAATCAAACCAAACAAATTCCTCCAGTTTTTTCGGCCAAAAAAATAAATGGACAAAGAAGTTATGATTTAGCTAGAAAAAACATAGATTTTTCATTAGCAGAATGTAATATTAAAATACACAACTTGGAGTTAATAGATTTTAACTATCAAAAACAATCATTCATCATTAGGACAAAAGTATCAAAAGGAACTTACATAAGGTCATTAATTCATGATATTGGAACATATCTTGAAACGGATGCTGTTGTAAATATTTTAAGGCGAGAGAAAATTGGGAATATCAAATTAAATGAAAGTCTCGATTTTGAGCAAATCAATAACATAAACTCTCTTTTTAGAGTAAAATTATATACACTTACACATTTTGAAGTGAAATTAATAAAGTCAAAATCGGTTTTTTTCGATAGATTTAAAAACTTTAACGGAAAAGGCCTTTTTACATTTAATAATCAAATAATTGGTTGAGGACAAATAAATAACGGTTTCATAACCTTCGACAAGGTTTTATTCAACCGTATATTTTCATTGCCTAGTTAAGAGGTTAAAATGAATAACAAGTACAAGATGGTTGTGTTTGATATAGACGGTACATTGCTACCATTCGGCATAGATGAACTTTCTCTAAGAATGAAAGAAATGTTTCGCAAATTAAAAGATGCAGGTTATATTAATGTGCTTTGTTCAGGACGTGATATTTTTACAGTCGGAAAACAAATACATAATCCATATGTTGATTATTTTATTGGTGCAAATGGAACATTTATTTTAGATTTAAAAACTAATGAATACATATTTGAACAAACTATTGATTATAATGATTTTGTAAAGTTCAGATTATTTGCTAATGAAAGAAAGATACCATTTTCATTTGTAGGATATAAATGGGGCTATTATAATGATTTATTTAATCTAAATCACTGATTCTATCTACCTTATAAAGATAAATTTATATCAGAAAAAGAATTTGAAACAAAAAATGATAAAAACTATCTAATCACTGTTAGCACAAATAATCCCGAATATTGAGCTAAGCAACTTAATATTTTATTCGAGCACCATAATATGAATATGTGAGTTTTAGCAACATGACCTGGGGGAATATTTCTTTCAGCTAAAGGCATTACCAAGGCCGTGGGTCTAGAAGTATTGGGCAAACTGCTGGATATTAAGCCAAGTGAAATGGTTGCATTTGGTGATTCTGAAAATGACATTGAGATGCTAAAACTAGTTGGTTTAGGAATAGCTATGGGAAATGGAGAAGATACCACTAAAGATGTTGCTAATGAAATATGTTTACCTGTTACCGAAGATGGACCATATTTCAAACTAAAAGAAAAAGGATTTTACGAGTAATCGTAAAATTTTTATTTATTTTTAAAATTATTAATTAAAGTAAAATTATTAATATGAAAATTTTTGAATGAAATTTTAAACAAATTTTTGAAATAAATAATGACTTAATTATGGTTTTAGGCAGTTTTGAAACTCTTCATCTAGGACACTATGAATTAATCAAAATTGCAAAGGACCTAAAAAATTCAGGGGCAAATTACAAATTAGCAATTATGCTATTTAACCAACCATATAAAAAGTCGAAAATACATGAAAGCAAGGCCTTCCAAGTCCAAACAAGACTATATACATTATTTAATTTAGGATTCGATTTCGTATTTTTGGTTGATGTTAATGAAGATACAATGAATGTTTCACATTATGACTTTTGCAATAATTTAAAAAATAATAACGTTAAATATGTTGTATGCGGTAATGATTTTTATTTTGGCTTTCGTAGAAGTGGCGATGTTAATTACCTTAAAAAAAATTTTGAAGTCTATACAGCAAACGAACGAAAGATTAATAAAAGAAAAATTTCCTCAACATTAATAAACGAATTAATTGATGAAGGCAACATTTCGGCAATAAATAATCTACTTATTGAAAAATATGCTTTTATTACCAATTTTGATAAATTTCATTTTAAATATCCTGAAAATATCAAAAAAATTAAATCAGGAATTTATATTACAAACGTTGTAATTAATGATATAGAATATCACGGTTTAGTTAAAATTGGCATAAAAAATGATGAAGGTTTTGATAATGTTGCCTATCTTTTAGATCTTGATATAATTCCAAGCAAGTATCAAGAAATATTTGTCGAGTTTGAAGCATTAATAAGATATATCAGTCTTAATCATGAAAATAAAATTCAAGACAGCGATATACAAATTGCCAAAAAATGATTTGCTAAATAAATTAAATTTGGATACTGTGGATAATTTTGTATAAATCAGTCTCAAACTTATTTTGAAGGTAGTATAAAAAATTTTGTGTAAATTTATCTCTGGCTTACTTTTTTTAATAAAAGATTTGAGATTAGCAATTACGAAAATCTAAATTTATTATGCAAAAAACAACCAAACAACATGACAAAATTGGAGAATTTTTCTTCCAAATATGTTGTTTGGTGGTACTGTAGATAATTTGGTGTAAAAATCTTCTGTTAAATATTTGCTATTTAGTCATCTCTACACAAAATTATCTACGATAGCATTTTAAAGCACGAATGCTACAGACTTTCAATAAAATCATCAAATTTTTGACTAAATTCGGTGGTTTTTAATTTATTGAAAAAAGGCATACCAATAACTCTTCAATTACCATTATTTGGCATAAGATTGATGTCACTGTTTATCAAGCTCAATAAATTCGCTTTCCAATTATCATGTTCGATTAGATGTGTACCTTTAGGTTCAACAAATACTTGCGAACTTATTTTATTGGTTTTGAAATAAAGAAGAAAATCAGGTTCAAAACGATCACCACTATCAAAATCATAAAGTGCAAGATCACTAAAACGTTCATTTCTAACTAAATAGAATTCAATATTTTTGTTTTCGAGTCGCTTTGCATAGTTATCACTAAATCATTTGACAAATTCTTTTTCTTCACTTGTTCCATAATTTTCATTAAAAACATATCATTTTTTAGAACTAAGATCCATTCTAAGTTTATCGCTTGCTTTACTTTGAGGGTTACCATTTCCGTCTTCATCCTCAACATTAGCAACATATATTAATTTATCTTCAATAACATCTTTAAGATATTTAGGACGTAGAACTTTTTCACCTACACTTGCATCTTTGAGCGAATAAAGATAATTTTCAATTTGTTTAAATGCATCCATAACAGCACTAAAAATATCTCTTCCACTTATTTTTGCTTTCGAGTCATTAGACTTAAAGATAATTTTAACATTTGAACCTAGATAATCAGATGAAGTTAAAAATTCTTGAAGTGATTTAAGATTAGAAAACTTAGATTTTAGAAAATCAAACTTCAGTGTTTCAAAATAAAGCGCACAGCCCTCAAGAATGTGATATTCAACATCTTGAAGATTAAGTTGTTGAACAATTTTAAGTTCTTCTATTTCATTATCTGATTGTGTGTCTAAATCAAAAAGTTTTTCCTCATTAGCCTTAATTTGTCTAATTTTAAAATCAATAGTTTTAGTAAAATTAACTTTATCTTGCTCGCTTGGCATACTATTTTGTTTTGGAACTCTTTTGTTAGTTCAAACTAAAGCATTTTGAAAAAATTCTGAATTTTTAAATTCTTCTTTAAGTTTAATTTCAACTACTTTACCATTATCATCATCAATAAGACCGGTTTGCTTAAGTGTGTTTTGAAGGTCATTAATATAGCGTGAATCGTTTTTGCAGTGGTAATAAAGAGTTTCTAGAACACGATATTTATTGCTTAAGTCTGCATCGAATTTTCGTTTGTTTCGATTCTGTTCATCATTGTTATACACAAAAGGACAATAACGGGCTCCACGTCCAATTAATTGAGCTTCTTTAATTGTATACTTGTTGGTTTTTACACGTGTATTTTCTTGACGTTCATCATGTAGTCTAACAATGTCAAAAAGGTTAAGTACATCTCAACCCTCATTTAGTTGATCAACTACAAAAATACCTCGCAAGACATTGTCTTTATCTTCCAACGTATTGAGCAACACTTGCGTTTGTGCATCAATTGCACTTTCAGTGGATGAGTTAATAATGACTAGTGTTTGCTCACGAAAACTTTCTTTGAGTAGATTAACTAATAATTGATAGTCTTGATGTCCTAAATTTTTAAAGTAACTAAGACTTTGCTTCATAATTGGAATATCAATAGTTTCAAGAGCGATTATATCTTCAATACTTAGTTTTTGAATTTTTTCTTTAAATTCTTCAAAAAACTTCTTACTTTCTACAATTGTTTTTGACTTAAATAAAACCACAGGTTTTATTTCTAAGCCTAAATCATTAAAAAGCATATGACGATATTCACTAATAATTAATGCTATAAGCGATCTTTGTCAATATGTTGTCTCAGAACTTATGTTTTGAAAGTTTTTGGTTCATTTTTCGTCTCTAAAAGTTTTGAGAGGATAGTCAAAAATCAGTTTATCAGCGTATTTTTTATTAATATCTTCATTATTAAGACCTGCAGTTGCACTAAATTCAAGTAAAAGCGATTCGGGATGTTTATTATATAAACTAATTACAGTGTTTTCCCAAGAAGGTTCTTCAAATATCTCGGGTTTTTGTACTTTACTTTTGGCTTTTGTGCTTGCATTTAGATGATGAGATTCATCGCTAATAAATACTACTTTATGATTGCTAAAATCATATTCACTCATAGCATTTTCGCGTGGACTAATAATGTCATTATGTAATTTTTGAATGGTTGTAAAACATATATTAATTGAGTCTTTATCAATGTTTGAAGCTTGAAAATTATCAACAATATTGATTTTTATTGTTTTATTGAAGCATTTTAAAGGCGAAGCAAATAAATATTTTGAACTTGCTGGATTTGCAAAGTTTTCTTTAGTTTTTTCAAGAATATTGGTTTGTGATACAAAGAAAATAAAGTTTCTATAACCTTGTTGATATAAAAATAGAATTAAAGCAGCCATTATTACTGTCTTTCCACTCCCTGTTGCCATTTGGAATAGGTTGTGTATTTTATCTTGAGTACGTAATTTTGTATTACCTTCATCAAGATAATACAAAATAAATGATTGAATTGCTCTAGTTTGGTAATCTCTCAATTTAATTTTAGGATTTAGTCCATTTACAATAAATGTGTCAAGGTCTTTAGGTGGAAAATAATCTAATATATTTTTTAATTTATCAGCTAAATTATTATTCATTCTCTACCTCATAAAATGATTTACTAAATTGTTTGTCAGCTTCACTAATTCCATATGACTCATCATCTATTTGAGAATAATTTACATACAATTTGTTTTTGTTAATTATTGAAATAAGACGAGCTTTTTTCTCATCAAGACTAAGTGAATCAAAAGTACTTAAGCTAGATTCAATTTCTGCTTTACTTAAATAAGGAATTATGTCATTAGAATTTAGTATTTGGTTTTTAACATCAACAATGTTGTATTCAGTTGCTTTTTTTACCAAATCCACTCATTTTTGTGTATTTTGGGCTAATTCGCAGTACACAAATGAACCACCACCAGTTCAATCTGCCAATATTGATTCACCAGTTTGTTCACCATTGATTACTTTATTTAATCTAGAAACAGTAATGTTTTCTATATAATCCATTTGTTCAATACCAATATATTGACGTCGCATTTTATGTGCTACAGCAGCTGTTGTTCCTGAACCAAGAAAGAAATCAAGAACAATATCATCAACTTCTGTTGAATGTAAAATAAGATAATAAATAAAGGACTCTGGTTTAGGGTATTTAAATTCATCGACAAAACCTAATTCTTTCGCATCCTTCGTAGCTACTTGGTTCATATATTCATTAGAGGCAAACCAAAGTGAATTAAATGTATTACCTTTAGTTTTTAAATCAGATAACCATGTTTTATATATGAAACCTCTTTGATTTTTATTGTATTCTTTTTTAAAACAAATTTTTCCTGAAGCAATATGTTTTTCAATTGTATTCTTCGAAAATATTCAATATCTACCATCGGGTGGATAATCTTCTTTACCAGTATATGGATTTCTAATACCAAAGTAATTATTTTCTTTGTTACCTGATTTGGCACTTGGGTTATCACTTATTCAAGGACCTTTAGGATCATTGTCTGTATTCTTATATTTTGATAATTTTTTCTCACCACCAATAAGATTAATATTTTCTTTATTCTTTGCATAGGATAAACAATTGTCGTGTTGAATATTTATACCAGTTTTAGCATCGTTGGTAGTACTTTTAGTCTTGCGAATAAAATCGGCTATAAAATTATCTCTTCCAAATACTCCATCACTTAAAACTTTTAAATATGATCTTTCATGTTCATCGCATGATATAAAAATCACACCATCATCCCTTAATAATTTTTTGGCCAACTCTAGTCTATTCTTCATAAACACAAGTCAGGTTGAATGGTTGAATTTATCATTGTATTGAAAGGAATCATCGTTTCTGTTATAAGGTGGATCGATATAGATACATTTAACTTTTCCCTCATATCTCTTTAATATAGAGCTTAATGCTATAAGATTATTCCCTTTAATAATAAGGTTATCTTTTTCATTAAATGATATGTTTTGTTCTACACCTTGTGAACTATAGCGTTTTGCATTAATTAAGACTTTAGGATCAAGAAGTCTGTTAATATCGTCAAGACCAAGAGTTTCATTAAGCATAACTTCGCTGCGTTTTTGGTCATCTTTGTCTTGATTGCCAACTAAAACACAATCTTTGTAAGGGAATGAAAGTACAACATCGTTGCTTTCGTCAAGAAAGTGTCCATTGTTATCAACCAGGCCAATGCGATTTTTAAAAGAAGTAAAACTATCAGGCATAAAGTCTTTTAGATTGATAAAATCTATGAATTTTTTGTCATTAAAAATTCAGATTTCTTTAACCTTAACAAAGAAATTTTTGCGTATTAACTCATTTGAATAAAGAATCTCCATAAGATCGCTATCATGATTATTAACTGCAGCAAAAATATTACCTAATAAAAGCTTATTTTGTTCAGAAGAATAATACTTATTATTATCTTTAAGTATATCTAATAAACATTGAGTTAATGATGTGATTTTTGGTTCCATATTACTCCTTTCTATTACATCTATTTATATTGTTAAATTCATAAAACGATTTGCTAAATTGTTTGTCAGCTTCACTAATTCCATATGACTCATCATCTATTTGAGAATAATTTACATACAATTTGTTTTTGTTAATTATTGAAATAAGACGAGCTTTTTTCTCATCAAGACTAAGTGAATCAAAAGTACTTAAGCTAGATTCAATTTCTGCTTTACTTAAATAAGGAATTATGTCATTAGAATTTAGTATTTGGTCTTTAACACAAACAATGTCTTTACTAGTTGCTTTTTTTACCAAATCCACTCATTTTTGTGTATTTTGGGCTAATTCGCAGTACACAAATGAACCTCCTCCCTGTCAGCCTACTAACTGAGATATTCCGCCTTGTTCACTATCAATAACTTTTTTAAGCCTTGCTAGTGTGATGTCTTCAATATAATCCATTTGCTCAATACCAATATATTGTCGATTCATTTTGTGTGCTACAGCAGCGGTTGTTCCTGAACCAAGAAAGAAATCTAGAATAATATCACCTTCATTTGTAGTAGCATCAAGGAGTTTTTTTATCAATTCTTCAGGTTTTTGACCTGCACCAAAACCTACACTTTGTTTTGCTCCTACGATCCAATCCATTGAATAAATCCCGTTTTCCTTTGCTTTTATAATGCTTGAAGTCATTATTTTAGAACCTGAACTTGATAATTCAAATGTATAGGTAGGTTTATAAAAAATTTTACTACGCACCTTACAAAAATGATAGATTGTTTCATGAACACGAGGCCATATAGTGCTAGTCGCTTTATACCCAAAAGGTTTTCCGCTTTCTCATATTAACTCTTTAAAATAATCAAATCCCAAACTTCTAATCAAAATATCTAAATATGACTTCATATTTTCGTCTATACTTATAAAAATACTTCCATCATCCCTTAATAATTTTTTGGCTAGCTCTAATCTGTTCTTCATAAATACAAGTCATGTTGAATTGTTGAATTTATCATTATAATTAAATGAATCATTGCCAGTGTTGTAAGGTGGATCGATATAGATACATTTAACTTTTCCCTCATATCTCTTTAATATAGAGCTTAATGCTATAAGATTATTCCCTTTAATGATAAGATTATCTTTTTTATTAAATAATATGTTTTGTTCAACTCCTTGTGAGCTATAACGTTTTGCATTAACTAGGACTTTAGGATCAAGAAGTCTATTAATATCATCAAGCCCAAGAGTTTCATTGAGCATAACCTCACTACATTTCTGGTCGTCTTTGTCTTGATTGCCAACTAAAACACAATCTTTGAAGGGGAATGAAAGTACAACATCGTTGCTTTCGTCAAGAAAGTGTCCATTGTTATCAACTAGGCCAATGCGATTTTTAAAAGAAGTAAAACTATCAGGCATAAAGTCTTTTAGGTTGATAAAATCTATGAATTTTTTGTCATTAAAAATTCAGATGTCTTTAACCTTAACAAAGAAATTTTTGCATATTAATTCATTAGAATAAAGAATTTCCAAAAGATCGCTATCATGATTATTAACTGCAGCAAAAATATCACCTAATAAAAGCTTATTTTGTTCAGAAGAATAATACTTATTATTATCTTTAAGTATATCTAATAAACATTGAGTTAATGACGTGATTTTTGGTTCCATATTAGTCCTTTCTTTGCGGTTTTTTTGCAAAAACTATAATTAAATTTCTTATCTTGTTCACTTATGTTGTGGGAAGTAAAAAACTATAATTTTGTTTGAATTATATAAAAATTTTATCTAAGTTAAGGTGATATTGTTAAGAAATACAACAAAATTTTATAGACATTAGCAAGTATTTTATTACTATTCATAAATACAACAGCAGTTATTCCTAATTGAGAATCTGTTTTTAATTAGTTACAAATTATTTTTGAAAAAGAAGATTAAATAATTAAAATAACCAAACAACATATTTGGAAGAAAATTTATCCAATTTTGTCATGTTGTTCGGTTGTTTTTTGTCTAATAAATTTATATTCGTGCGATCGCTATTCTCAAATCTCTTACTCAAAAAGTAAGCAGGAGATAAATTTACACAAAATTTACTACACTACCGTGAATTATTTATTTTGAAAACTAAAAACCTAAAATGTTTATTAAAAATATATGATTATTAATGTTTCATATTAAGAGATTCTAGCAATCCATTAGCTTTTGAAGCCTCTTTTTTAGCCCTATCAAGTTCTTCGATTTTACTATTTGAAATAGATTCTTTTTGTTTAATTTCCTTATTTGATTGGGAAATCTTCTTATTTAATTTTAAATCCTCTAATAAAGCATTCTGAAGATTATTATTCGTTGTGTTAATCATAGAATCTGCTTCCTTATTTTTTTGGATTGCTTTTTCATTATCTAAAATCGCTTTGTCTAGTTGTTTTTGCTTTTGATACAAATCATGAGTTTTATTTTCAAAGTCTTTATCAACATCTTTTATTTGGCCTTGAATATTGTTCTTTTCAAGTAAAGAATCATTATTTGATTTCTCAGCATTTTCATAATCTAATTGCTTCTGAGCTAATAAATCAGTTTTATTTTTTACATCTTGATTAGCTAAATTAACCTTATTTTTAGCATTGTCCTTAAGGTTATTAGCATGAAGTATTGCCTGATTTAATTCACTTAAACTATTATTTTTATCTTCCAATTCCTTCTTTTTTTCTTCTAAATTAGTATTTAAATTTATAAGATCTTGCTCTGTTTTCGCCTTATTTTGCGATGCTTGTTCAATCAATTTAGCATTATTTTTTAATTCATTATTTTTATCAGCAACTTCTTTACTTTTATTATTTGTATTTTCAAGTTCTTGTTGGTACTTTTGATTAGCCAGAGCTATATTATTAAGTGCCTCTTGCAATTTATTATGAATATCGGTTTGTTTTTGAATTAACGCTTGATGATTTTTTTGCGACTCTTGATGCTTAGCATTTGCACCTTTTAACGCCTTTGTTTTTTTATTGACATCTTCTTGTTTCATGCTAGCTTCTTCATTCGCACTTTGCAATTTCTTTTCCAAATCCGTCTTGCTTTTTAGCGTTTTTTGGACTTGCTTATTAGCATCATCAACAGCACCCTGCTTTTGAGATACTAAAGTTGTCTCATTATTAACCTTTTGTTTTAATTCATTTAATTTTTCTTGTAAGAAAGACTCTTTGTTTTTAGCTTCTTGCAATAATTTTTGAGTGCTCTGAAGTTGCTTATCTTTATCATCATGTTCTTGTTTAGCTTCTTGCAATCGATGCTCTGCATCTTTTTTAGCCTGGCGTGCTTGTTCTGCCTCAACACGTGCAACCCCTAATTGACTAAGTTTTTGTTTAATTACTTCTTCCTTATCCTTTACGGACTTTATTGCTGTATTTTGTTTCTGTTCAGATTGAGATTTTAGCTGCTCATTGTTAGATTTAGATTCTTCTAGCATCCTTTTATCATTTGTTTTCTTGGTAATATCAGCTTCAATTTCTGAATTTTTTTGCGAAGCTTCACCAATTAGATGTTGTTGCTGATTTATCTGGTCTTCATATTTCTTGAGAGAACTAGTTAAAATAGTTGTATTTTTATTAATTTCAGCAATTTTATTATGAATAGCATTTTCATTATTCTCTTGCTTATCATATTCGCCTTCAGCATCCAACCATTTTCTTTTAGCTTCTTGTTCTTCTCTTAAAGCTTCATTATATAGAGATTCTTTATGTTGCCTAATAAAATATTCATCTCTACCTCTTTTTGAATTATTTCAATCTTTTGCCTTTTGCTCTGCGTCAGCCTTTTTTTGCAAATAAGCTTGATATGCCTTTTGTTTTTTATCTTCCAATGATTTCTTATTTCTTAATATCTTTTCCAGTTCTTTTTCTTCTTCGTTACGCTTATCATCTTCAAAACCAATTATTGTTTTTAAATTTTCATAAGCATGATTCAATTCATTAAGTTTTTTATTATGATTTTCTTTAATGCCCTCTTGCTCTACTTTCATCCTATTAGCTTGGTCAATATCTTTTTGCTTTTGTGCTAAATCTATAATTGTTTTTTCAAGATCTCTATTTCTTCTTTCGACTTCGCTTGCTGCGCTATCCTTTAGACCTTGAAGCCTTTTTAGTTCTTGCTTTAATATTTCATACTCATTATTCAATTGATTAGCATATTGGTCTTTATCAGTCTCATTTTTTGATGCGCTATCTAGCTCTTTTTGAAATTTATTTCTATCATTTTCTGCGTTGGTTTTTGCTTTGTTTTTCTGCATTAAGTCATCATTTTTTTGCTTAGTGTTTCTTATTGCTTCTTCTAGCTGAGTCTCAATTTCTCGGTTTTCAGATGTGGCTTGTGCTAACGTTTTTTTAGCTTCTTCTAATTCCTTGGTTTTTTGATTTAAATTTTGTTGTTTTTGCTCATAATCAAAATTGGATTTTTTTATTTGTTCAGCAATACTGTTTTGAGTTTCTTTTACCTTTGACAATTCAGAATTTGCATCTTGCAAATCTTTAGAAATACGAGCTATATCGTTAATATTCTCTTTTTCTAATTCATTAGCTTGTTGTACTTCATTATTTAGTCTTATATTTTCGTTGGTAAGGTCTTCAGCTTTTTGTCTAGCATCATTTGCTTCTTTTTGTATATCTGCAAGTTTTTGATTTGCTAAAGCTAATTGTTGCTTAGCGTTGTTTAACTCATTATTGATTCGGGTTTTGTCAGTATCAAGAGTATTAAGAATTCTATTTATCTCTGCAACTTCATTTTGCATACGATTTATTTCTTTTTCAGATTCATTTTTAGCCCTTAATGCACTATTATATTCATCTGTTTTTGAATTAAGATCCTTAATTTTTTTATTGATATTTTCCTCTTGTTGTTCAAATTCAGAATTAGCACTGTTTTGGGCATTTATCGCATCTTGCAATGCTTTTTTTGCTTCATCTAACTCTTTGGCTTTTTTAGCTAAATCATCAGATTTTAGAATAGCATCTTTATTAACGCTATCATGATCTGAATTAACCTTATCTTTTTTATTTTTTGCCTCTTCTAGGGCTTTTTTTGCTTCTTCAAGTTCTTTGGTTAAACGCTCAACTTCTTTAGTGGTGGAAATTACATTATTATTTGTTAGTAGCTTATTTTGTTCGGCTGCTTTTTTTTGTTTTTCAAATTCCTTAATTTTTTCCTTAATACTTTGTAATTGTTTTTCCAATTCATCTTTAGATTTTTTGGCTTCTTCTAGTTTCTTATTTGCTTCACTTAGCTCGTTGGTTTTAGAAATAACATCATTATTTTTTAATAAAGCGTTTTTCTTAGCTTGCTCTAGATCTTGTAATGCCTTTTCTCTAGCTTTTTTTGCTTCTTCTAGATCTTTATTTGCTTTTTCAAGTTCTGCCTGCTTGTCTTTTTCCTCTAGCTTCAAAGTTTTAAAGTGATGAATTAAAACTGTTTCACCATTATAAATCATCTGAAACTCATAATCAGTATCTGGATATAAAGGTTTTTCATTATTAATCCCAAATGACATAGATTTTTCTTCTTTATTAATAACATGAGTCTTTCTTTGCACATTATAAGGAGTTTTTTTAGCATAAAATAAAACTGAAAAAGAACGGTTAGTTTCATCATTTTTATCAATATTTTTTAAATGAAAGATCGCTGAGTTTGCAGTAATTTTCTGGTCTTTTATCTCCAAAGCCAAAAGGCTTTTTTTATCATGCTTATTTTTGTTTGTAAGATAAAAGGCTGCAATAGCTCCGGTTGTAATTGATGCTGCCAATAAAGCTGATGTTAATAAAATAACATTACGTTTTTTTCTTTTTACTTTGTTTTCTTCTACATTTTTATTCATAATTTCTTATACCTCTCTTTGATAAAATTAGCTTTTGTAAAATACCCAAGATTTTTCAAGAAAATATTAACATTTTTTTTTTTTTTTTTTGCAAACTTGCTACCAGTGTTTATGTATCATTATGAAATAATGATAAAAAGAGGCTATATGCCGCCTCTTTTTATCATGTTTTAAAAAAATTGCTATCTTTTTAATTTATTCAAATCTTTTTTTAATTCATCCAACTTATTTGTTATTTGCAAAACTTCTTGATTCTTCTTATTAACTTCCTTATTAATTTTATTTAACTCTTGGTGTGTCTCATCCTTGATTTTTGATAATTGCTTAATCGAATTAACCATTTGATCTATGTTTTTTTCATTCTTTGTTTTTTGATTATTAAGGTCTTTTAATTTCTGTGCTAATATCGATAAGGAATTTTCTTTTTCTTTTTGTTGTTTTTCATAGTTAGCAATATTTTTAGACTCCTCATCTAATTGCTTTTTAATAATTTCTTTTGAAAACTGCGATGCTTGTGTTTCTTGCAAAAGAAGATTTTTATTATTTGTTTTAGCTTCAATGTTCTTTTTTTGTAAACTAATGTTCTTATTTTGCTCTTCAATTTGATGTTGAACTTTTGAAATATCTTCCTTAGCTTTTTTGATTAACTCATTTAAGAGAGGAATTTCATCATTAGCTTTTTTTAATTCTTTCATTCTATTCATTAGTTCATTTTCTAGTTCGAGCAATTTATTATCAATAGCAGCCTTTGCTTCTTTAGCTTCCTTAAATTCATCATCTTTTTGTTTAACATCTTTTATTTTTTGGGTAACTTTATCATTTTCTTGAGTTAATTTTTCTCTTTTTTCTTTTCTTAGTTCTTCAGCTTGTTTTTTATCTTCTAGTAATTTTTGCAGTAGCATTTCTGCATCTTTTTTCTTTTGTGCTACAGCTGCCATTTTTTGTTTGATATCATCTAATTCATTGGTTTTTTGTTCTAATGATTCTCTTTTTTGCTTAATTTCTTCTTCTAAATTACTTAGTTTATTTTGAATATTGCTTTCAGTTGTAAGGTTTTGTTGATTTTTTTGCTTTGCTGCATCTACTTCTTGTTGATTCGTTTGCACATTGCTTCTATTTTGTTCCACTTTTGCATTTGCATCATCATGTTTTTTCTTAGCTTGTTCATTTTTAGTTTTTGCCTCTTCTAATGCTTGCATTGCTTCAGAAATTTCATTTGATTTTTGATTTAAATCACTAGTTTTTTGTGCAATTGTTGTTGAAATGGAAGATAATTGACCATCAAATTTTGCTTTTTGTTTTTTTACATCATCAAATATTGTTTGAGCATCATTTTTAGCACGTTCTGCCTCAGTCATTTCCTCTGTTTTTTGTGCAAGTGATTCTTTTAGTTTTTTTAGTTCTTGTTGCGAATTAGTTTTTTGCTGATTTATACTTTCTATTTCTTCTTCAATTTTTTGTTTATTTTGTGTTTCTTGTTCAATATTTTGCTGTATTTTTTGATCATTCGTTTTTAATTCTTGTATTTTAGATTCGACATCTTGAACCTTACTTGTAGCACTTTTAAATGAAGCATTAACTTCATTGTTTTTATTTGTTAATTCTTCTTTAGTTTTTTGAAACTCACTTAATTGCGATTCTTTTTGCGAAACTTGTGCTTCTTTAGTTGTTTTTTCTTCATTAGCTTGTTTATAATCTTTATCTGCTTGCTCTTTTGATGATTTGGCTTCTTGGCACTCCTTTTCTGCTTTTTTAAATAATTCTTCTTTTTGGGCTAGTTCTTGGGCTGCTTGTTCTTGGGCTTTTTTATTATCATCTAAGGCATTTCTAGCATCTTCTTCTTGCTTTTTGAGTCATCCCAATTCATTTTCAAGGTGAACTGCTTCATGTTTTCTTACTTCTAGTTGGTTCTCTAAAACATCTCGTTCATATTCATCATCAGTATTTTGAATATCATCTTCTAAATCTTTTATTTCAACTTCTATTTGATTTAGTTTATGTGTTTTACGGTTTATCTCAGAATCTAATCTTTGATGTTCATAGAGCGATTGACGATATTTTTCATCAATATTGGATTTTTTAGATTCAGCTTCTTCCTTAACTTTATTGGCCTCTTCTTTTGTGCTTTGTTTCGATTTTAATTCTTCAGTTTTCTTATCTAAATCATCTTTTGCGGTTTTGGCTTTTTCTTTTGTGCTTTGTAATTCGGCCTCAAGCATTGATTTTTCTTGTGTTATAGTATCAACATTTTTTGAAGCCTGCTCTAATTCTGATTTAGTTTTGCTCTTTAATTTTTCAACTTCCATTAAGTTTTGCTTTTCTTTTTCTAGTTCTGCTTGAGCTTGTGCTAATTCAGAATTGTTTGTCTTTCTTTCTGCTTCTTTGTCTTGTATATTTTTAATGGCGTTAGTTAATTGTTGCTGCTTTTGTTCTTCTTGTTGCTTAATTTGCTGATTTTTTAATTCTTCTTGCTGTATTTTTTCGTTTAATTGTGCATGTTGTTTATTGATTTTTTCTAAAGAATCTTTTTTATTTTCCAATTCAATACTTGCATTATTTTCTTCTTCAGCTAGCCTATCAACCTCCTTTTGCAGCCTATCTTTTTCTTGCTTGGCTTTTTGTATTTCTTCTTGAATTGCTTGTTTTTCCTTGTTTTTTTGAGTCAAATCAGATTCTTTTAACTTAGCATTTGTTTTTGCACTTTCAAATTCATCTTTGGCTTTTTGTTGATTTTCTAATGCAATATCCAATGATTTCTTAGCCATATCTAAATTCTTAGTTTTTTGTTCTAATTCATTTGCACTTTGTTGTGAATTTTTCTTTGCTTCTTCTAATTTTTGTATAGCTTCTTTTTGTTTTTCTAATGCAGCTTGCAATTCATTTATTGCAACATTGACTGCTTCTTGTTTAATGCTTGCCTCACTAGACTTTTTTTCTAGTTCTTTTGTTAATTGCTCTATAAGTGCTTCAGCATCGCTTATTTGTTTGCTTAGAGATTCTATTTTATTTTCTACTTCTTGATAATTTAATTGAGCTTCTTTTTGTTTTTGCTTTAATTTTTCAAGCTCATCTTTTAAAGCTGCTAGCTCTTGCTGTTTTCCTGAAAGATTTTTGTTGGCCTTATCTTGTTCTTCGGTAACTTGTTTTATATTTTCCTTTACTGTTTGTATGACTTGATTAGCGCTATCTTTTATACGCTTTTGTGACTCTAAATCATTCATTTTTGTTTGGACATCAGCTTGTAATCTGCTTAACTCTTCTTGAAGTAACTTGTTTTGATTCTTAGTTTGCTCTAAGTCCTTTTTAGCTTCCTCTAATTCCTTAGTTTTTAATGCTAATTTCTTAGCTTTTTCTTCAAAAACTTGTTCTGCTTTTTTAAAATCCGATATGGTTTTTTCGTGCTGCGATTTTAGATTATCTAGTTGTTTTTTTATTTCTTCTAAAATTCGACTATGTTCTAAAACTTCTTTTTCTTTTTTTATAGTCTCATTTTCTATTTGCTTTAATTTATCCTGAGATTCTGCATTTAAAGCCTCAAAATTTTCGATATTTTTATTTATTTCATTAATTTTTTTGTTTAATATTTTTTTCTTATTTTTTAGCTTTAACAGCATGTTTTTAGCAAGAGATAATTCTCTTTCCTTCTGCTCAATAATCTTTTTATTTAAAGATTGCAAATTAGAGCTATCTTGTTTTTTGCTTATACTATAAACAAAAACAGAACCAGCTGTCACAACTAAAGCAGACGATAATGATAAAAACAATGCTAAGGTAATTTTCTTTTTTTTCATTACAATACCACCTATAAAAACGCTTTATTTTAATGTATATATATAAATTATTTAATATAAAAATAAACTAGCCTAATATCGGTTTTTAATCAAAACAATATATATATATATAGTAAGACATATACTAAAAAACAGATAATAAATGGTACTTTATACTCATTTTTTATGCTTTTTTGTGCTTTTTTTAGGATTAGTGCTAATAAATTATTTAATTATCGCCCTATCTATTTTTTGTTTTATTTTGTATTTTTTCTTATTTTGCATGTTTTAACATGTCATATATTAAGATAAATAAAAAAGTAAAACAAGAAACTTCTAAATGAAATTGGTTGTTTTACTTAAAAATATTTTTTATCTTGTTTGGGTGGCTTTTAGTAAATCTTGTTTAGCAGCTTCTAGACTCTCGGTTTTTTCTGCGACATCCTGAATTTTTTGACTAACTTCACTAGTAAGTTTATCTAATTCTTTTTGTGCTAATTCTTTATTTTTTAGTTCTTGCTGAATTTTAGTACCAAAATTATTGATTTTTGATTCGGCTTCTGCTTTTTGATTTTTAATATCTTCTAATTCTTTATTTATTTCAGTTATTAAATTTGTTTTAGATTCAACATCATTTTGTTGTTTCTCTATTTTTTTATTTGCATCATCTAGCAGTTTTTCCTTCATTTCCTTAGGAAATTGAACGGCTTGTTTTTCTTGCAATGCAACATTTACAGCATTTTGCTTTTCTTGAATATTTTTTTCTTGTTGGGAAATGTTTTTACTTATATTTTCAATTGCTTGAGGTGCGTTGGCAATTGTTTCGCTAGCTTTTGCTATAGCCTCTTTTATTTCTTTTATTTGTTTATTTGTATTACTTAAATTACTATTAGCATCATTAAATTTTTGAATTGCTTCATTATGTTTTTGATCAGCAATATCTTTAGCTTCCTTTGCCTTAGATTCAATGCTTTTAACTTGATTTACTGCCTCGATTTTTGAATCAACTTCCTTAGTCTTTTCATCTAATTTCATTTTGGCTCTACTTGCATTTTCTTGTGCTTGCATTCTTTTGTTAGAAAGATCAGCTTTAGCAATTTTTAAATCAGCCTCCGCAGCTTGTTTTTCTTCTTTAGCTTTCTTATTTTCTTGTTGCGCAGTTTTTAAATCATTTGTCGCTTGCTCCAAGTTTCTTGTTTTTTGTTGGAAATTATGATCAGATTCATCAAAGGTTTTCTGGGCTTCATTTTTCTTTTGAACTAAGTCTTGATTATTTTTTTCAGATTCATTTTTAGCTAATTGTTTTTCCTCAAATTCCTTTGTTTTTTGAGCTAAATCATTTAATGCGCTAGTTTCTCTTTTTGTGGATTCTTCATTTCTAGTTTTTGCTGCTTCAAGCGCTTCCTTACCTTTGGAAATAATATTTTTTTGTAGGTTTATATTGCTTTTTGTTTGAGCAATCTCAGTTGTTAATTCTTCTAAGCTTTCGAAATAGCTATCCTTTTGTTGCTTAATTTGTTGGTAAGCGTCTTCAGCTACACTAGATGCTTCCTCTTTTTGAGCCTTTTCTTCTGATTTTGATTTAAATTCTGGTTCAATTTTGGCTTTTTCAGCTTCGGCTTCTGTTTTCTTAAGATTAGCTTCTTCCAAGGTTTGTTGCGCTTTTGCTTTATTTTCATTTGCGTCAGCTAAATCTTTTTCAGCTTGCTCGATTAGTTTATTAGTTTGCTCTATTTCTTCATTTTTAGCATCAATTTCATTTTTGGCTTGTTCAATAGCTGTATCAGCATCATTTTGAGACTTTAATAGAGTCTCAACTTCCGCTTGAAGTGTATTTGTTTCAGCAAAAATGACTCTAGCTTTCTCTTCCGTAGCTTTCAAAGTATTTAAAACAGTATTATACTTAGCACTTGCCTCACTTTTGGCGTTGTTATAGCTTTCTAATTCAACTTCTAGACGTCTTAATAATTCGTCCTTCTCTGCTATTTGTGCTTTAGCATTTTCTAATTCTTGTTTTTTAGTGTTAACAAATTCCTGTGTTTTGACTTTTTGTTTTTCTAAATTATCCTTGTTAGTCTTTTTATTATTTCTTTCTCGCTCTTTATTGCTTAATTTAGTCATTGCGGGATTAAAGGTATTTTTAAGATAATTAAAAGCTTCTTTATCAGCTTTTGAAAATTCAGCAAAATCAATTTTTTTTGCATTTAATTTTTTTGTTAAATCTATAACTTTTTCAAAAAGTCTATTTTTCTCTTTTTGTATCTTATTAAATTCCGCTTTAGCCTCTTGGGCTTCTTTTTCGGCTTTTTCATATTCAGCATTTGCACTAGTAATTTTAGCTTCTAATTGAACTAATTCATCTTCTAAAACTAGAATTTCCTGAGCTAATGTATCTTTGTTTTGCTCAGCTTCCTGCTTTGCTTGCATTGCTTCACTCTTAGAAGCTTCTTTTTGGCTTAATTCTAAAATTCTTTGATCTAGTTCGTTTTTAGCTTCGTTCTCATTATTTCTTTTTTCTGCCAATTGTTCTTCAATAACGGTTTTTTCTTGCAGTTTAGACTGGTATTTAGCATCTAATTGTGGGAATTTTTGCTTTGCATCATCAGATATTTTTTGGTCTTGCTCTTGTTTATTCTTAATTTCTTCTAATGAACGCTGTATTTGAGCTATTTTATTTTTTAATTCCGAAATTTCAGCTGGTTTAGTTTGGGGTGCATTTGTAGCGTCTTCTAAATTTTTTAAGGCTTCCGATCTTTGCTGTTCTATTTCGTCGACTTTTTGTTGTGCTTGTTCAAATTGTTGAGCCACTTGTGCATATTCTTTTAAAACTCTTTCTAACTCATCTTTCTTTTCTTCAAATTCAACTTGCGCCTCTTGCTCTTGCATTTGGAGATCATCAAATTTTTGGCGTAAATCTCTTTGATTATTTTCAAGAACCTCTTTTTCTTTTTCAAGTCTATTTTTTTCTTTTTCATTTTGGGCTAATTCTATTGTTTTTTGATCTAGATTTTGTTTGGCATCAACTATCTCTTGTTTAGCATTTTGCAATTCTTGTTGTGCTTCTATCAAGGCTTGATTAGCATTGTTAAATGATTCTGTCTTTTGTTTTAAATCTTCATCGCTTATCGACAAGTGTTTTTTTGCTTCATCTAGTTGCATTAAAACAATGTTGTGAGGTTCTCTAATTTTTTCTATATCATTAGATAAATTATTTACTTCTTCTGTTTTTAAAGTAATCGTATTGTCAGTTTCTTTGATTTTTTTAACAGCTTCTTCAATGCGTTTTTCATTATTTGTAACTGCTTCTGATAATCCATCTAATTTTTGCTTAGCCAACATATATTCATTAGAAAGTTGATTTTGCTGCGTTTTTAATTGATCTAATTCGCTTGTTATGCTATCTAGATCTTTCTTTTTTGATTCATACTCAGTAGAAACCTTACTTGCCTTATCCGAAGCATTTTTCTTCTCATCAGTAGCATCTTTAATAGCTTGCATTAATTGGGGTAGGGACTGTTCCTTTTGAATTAATTCCCCTGATTTTTGTTGACTTAAAATTTTGGCATCTTCCAATTGCTTCTGTGCTAATTCTTTCTTTGTTTTTGCTTCTTTTAATAACTTATTAGCTTCTTCTAATTGCGCTGTTTTTAAATTAAAATTTTCTAATTTTTCATCAAAAAGTTTTTTGGCGCTATTAAAATCAGATTGAATTTTTTTCTGCTCTTGTTTAGCATCTTCTAACTTAGTCCTCGCCATCTCTAAAGCACTATTAGAAGTGTTAAGTTCTGCTTCCTTGCTAACTAAATTCAAACTAGCTTGGTCTATCTTATCTTGGATATCTTGATTTGAAGATTGAATATTTTTAATATTTCTTTCAATATCGCTAATTTTCTTACTCAATTCTTTTTGTTTATCTTGCGCTTTTGTTAACTTATCTTTTGCAGATTCTAATTGCGCTTGCTTTTGATTAACAAGTTTTGTTTTTTCGGCAATCAATAAATCTCTTTGAAGCCTTATTTGATTGCTTTTTTTAATCGACGTATAAGTTATTGCTGTTGCTCCAGCAATAACCAAGCTAGCTGACAATGTTAAACACAATGCCAACACTAGTTTTTTTCTTTTCATCATAATTATTCCTTTATAAAATATTTCATCAAAGCATATATAACATTATGCTTTTTTATGACTAAAATCAATGTTTTTTATATTAATACAATAATTTATATATGCACTTATATTGTATAGAGCACGAGAAAAAAATTATAATATTTCCTAAATATTTTTAATAGTAACCAATTTTAATAACATATTTTTTATAAGTTTATGTCTTTATATTATAAGAGATTCATACATCATTAAAATTAAAAAACAACTTAAAATAAGTTGAATTTTAATTTTTTTAAATTTCATTTTTTGATTTTATAAATAGTTGTGCTTCTTAAAATTGTCTTGCTTCATAATTTATGGCTCTAAGTAAAAGAAAATAAAATTTATATGCTAAAACTCATTATTTTATTTAATTTTTAATGCTAGCGATACAAAGTCATTTGCATTTAGCGAACCCTTTCCAACAAGATATCCGCTCAAATTCTTTACTTGTTCCAATCTTTCTATACTATTAAAGCAAACAGAGCCACCATATAAAACAGGAACATTTTTATCCAATTCATTGTGAATAAAATTTACAACATTTTGGATATGTTCAATCTTTGGAATAATTCCATTGCCAATACAATAAACAGGCTCATATGAAATAATTAAATTATTATAATCACTAATGCCTTTTAGGGCGCTTTGGATTTGCTTTTGTAAAACATCAAACGTACGGCCAGTTTCGAATTCGTTTATCGATTCTCCGATACATAATATAGTTTTAATATTAGTTTTTTTAAGATGCAATATTTTTTGGTTGATTAATTCATCAGTTTCGCTAAATAATAATCTTCTTTCACTATGTCCGATAATTACAAAATCAACATTTGCTTCAATTGCCACATTAAGCGATACTTCACCAGTATAAGCACCATTTAATTCATGGAATATATTTTGCAATCCAAATAAATAACTACGCTGAGGATTATTATAAGCTATATATGTGCTATCAAATGAAGGGGCAATGCCAATCTTAATGTTATTTAATTTGGCTTTATTTTCATCTATGAGATAATCAAGAGCATCGATATAAGATTCGACATCTAAAAAAGTTTTATTCATCTTAAAATTTCCGATTAAATATTTCATAAAAATTCCTTCTTTTGTTTTTTAATTTATTATTAATTAAAATTCTTATAAATGTATTGCTAGCATACCAATAACTAGTGTAAGGGAGGAAATGCCGATAATGAGATATGAAGCCAAGTTAGTTGACCCTAAAATATTTTTGTTCTTGCTTTTTTTTGCTTGTTCGATATTATAAGCATTTCTTTCACTATTTAAAATCTTATCTTTTTCAAATTGATTCATACCAGAATAATATTTAGCCTTAGCGCGCATGTTAATGCGATAATTATGATAAAAGCTTAATATCGGCGAGGCCAATCCTTTACCAAATCCGCTACGAGAAATTAAGACCAATAAGCCAATACCCATAACAGTTACACAACCAACACTAATTGCATTAGACCATGTTATTTTTACAGAACTCTGCTTTTTTAAAAAACCTGTTAATAATATCATTAAAATCATTAAAAAAATTGAAATAAAAAAATAAATAATATTACCTAGTGTTCAGCTTCGTGATCAATAACTTCCAGATTTTCTATATTGACTTTTTCTATAATTTTTTTTCTTCATATCTGTTCTCTTTAATTACTAATTATACTTAATTAATTATAATTAAAACAGATAAAAAAACATTAGACAATATTATTCGTCTAATGTTTAGTTAAACTATTTTTTAACTCATTTTGCAATTTGTTCTTTTGTTCCGTATATTCAATGTTCTTTATCAACTTGATAATTAATTGGCATATTTGGAAACTGTTGCTCATAAATATAATCAATATTAAATGAAACATTTTGAAACTTTTCATTAGCATTTGATATTTTGGGAATTGCCTTAAACAAATTAATTGTATATGGGTGTAAAGGATTATTATAAATAGCTTCCGTTTTACCGCTTTCTACAATCTTGCCTAAATGCATAATTTGCACATTATCTGCAACATATTCAATCATACTCAAATCATGGGCAATAAATATTAAACCAATATTTTTTCTAATACATAAATCTTTTAACAAATTAACAACTTGCGCCTGAATAGAAATATCAAGAGAAGCAATTGGTTCATCGGCAACAATAACTTTTGGTTCAGTAATCAATGCACGAGCAATAACAATAC
The DNA here is from genome assembly GCF_053851635.1 of Mycoplasma sp. 2575. Lineage (NCBI taxonomy): Bacteria > Bacillati > Mycoplasmatota > Mollicutes > Mycoplasmatales > Mycoplasmataceae > Mycoplasma > Mycoplasma sp. 2575. Next base: position 10,714 of record NZ_JBSQBB010000007.1, on the reverse strand, counting down.
GTTGTAATTGTCCGCCACTAAATTCATGTGGATAGCGATATGCAAATTGTTTTAATAAACCAACATCTTCAAGAGAACGATAAATAATCATTTTATACAATAATTCTGAAATTAAATATTTAGCAAATGGAAATGAAAACTTATAATCATAAAGATTAAATCTTTTAGACCATTTCGTATGATGAACGTCAACATTTTCGCTATTTTTCTTATTAAGATTTAATTCAACTCATTTATAGTCAATACCAAGTAATAGATAAATACGCTTAATGTCTTTTCTTAAATAATCTCTTTCGATATTAAATGATTTTAATGTATCCTCTTTCAAGGCAATATCAGAGTTATACATTTTAACAACAGTATCTTTATCTTTTTTGATAGCCTGAATTTTTTCAAGAATCCTTTTGATATCTTTATTTGTTTTAAAAATATTTAGATCATTAGGTTTTGCTTTTAGTGATTCTTTTAATACGTTATATTTCTCGGTTAGAGAATTAATTTTAGTATCATAAAGATTTTTAACATATTTAATGAATTCAAATTTATGTTTTTTGTATAAATCATTGCAAATAGTTTGATCAGCCACTAAACGTTGATACTCTGCCTTTTCAATTTGGATTTGTTGATACAAGTCATCAATAATTTTCTTATAACTTACTAAGAAGTTAGAGCGACCTTGCAAATACAGTTCTTTGGCTTCTTTAAGTTTTTTATGCGCTTGTGACAATTCTTGATGTGAATATTGTGGAACTTGTTTTAGCGCTATTCTTTGCTTTAAAGTAGATATTTGTGAATTTAATTGTTCTAACTCATCGCGAAAGTTTTGCTCATTTCTATTGGAAATTTCAGTATATTTAGAAAAATCAAACTTAAAATTTTCTTTTAATGTTTGCTTAATTTGCGCTAACATTATCTTTGAATACTCAATTTTTTCTAGATGTGTATTATAAAAGTTCAAAACATAACTTTCAAGCTCTTTAACCAATTGTTTTATATCTTCATAATGTAAAAATGTTAGACATTTTTTTAATGAATTTAAGGTCATCACTCTTGCTTTGAATAGATATTCATTTTTTAAATTATACAAATAGAAATCTAAATCAGTAGACATTAGTCGTGCAATATTCACTAAGCCTCTTTCATTTTTATTTTCCACACAGAAGTTACTAAACGTATTTTTAGAAATATAAATTTGATGTTTATGCTCTTTTATTAGTTGTTTTTTCTTAGTAAGAAGATATTCCAATTCCTTCACATCATCATATTGTTCACAAGATAAACAACTTAATTTACTAATTTTCTTAAATTCTTCTTGTGCTTTTCGATATGCTAATTCTTCCTTAGATAATTCTTCGCGACGGTATTTAGATTGCATTTCATAATAGAAATTTATCAACGACGAAGCGTTTGAATACATATTATTAATAATCAAACTTTCCATTCTTTGTTTTTCTTCTAGGTAAGCATAAAACAACGAAAAGTTATCTTCACGGCTCAATTCCTCATCTAATTTAAAATCAGCGAATGCCTTTTTTCATTTTGAAAAGAAAGGATTAGCAAGGCGATTAATTTCTTGATAATTTTGAAGTTCTAGCTTCATGGCTTGAATTTGAAATGTATATTTAAATGTTTTTTTGACTTCTAACCAATCTTTGAAAATATCATTTATTTTAGTTTTCATTATACCGTTGACTAATAACGGTTCTCTTAGGATTGTATAAATATTTTGCTGACTATTTAAAGAAGCATGAGGATCTTGAAAAATCATTTGAACGTTTTTACGTAGATATTTTTTAAGCGATAGGCTAATATGCTTACCTGAAATTATTTTATCTTCTAGTCGCACAAATCCATTATAATCATCATAAAGTCTCAATATTGTTCTACCAACAGTTGTCTTCCCTGAACCAGACTCACCAATAAGGCCAACAATTTCTCCTTCATGAAGATCAAAAGATACACCATCAACAGCTTTATTAATGATACCTTGACTAACAAAATATTTTTTAAGATTATCAATTGATAATATAACTTTTCTTTCTTCTTTATTTTTCATTTTGAAATGCCTTTTTAAATAATTCTAAACGATTTTGTAGATCTTTTGTGAGTTCAACCTTCGGTGCTTCAGGACTTAATAATCAAGTAGCAGCTGAGTGTGTTTCAGTTATTGGGATTAAAGGAGGTTCTTTGATAAAATCAATTTCAAGAGCGTAATCATTACGAGGAGCAAAAGGGTCACCAACAGGAAGGTTAGCCATATCTGGTGGCGTTCCTTTAATGTTATACAATTTTTCCTCTTTTGATTCAGGAATAGCAGATATTAAAGCTCATGTGTATGGGTGAGCGGGTTGTGTAAAAATTTCTTCTTTCGAACCTTTTTCAACAATTCTTCCGGCATACATAACATAAATATAATCGCAGAATTTCGCAATGACGGAAATGTTATGGCTAATTAAGATAATGGAAATCCCCATTTTTTGTCTAATTTCTTCAAATAAAGCGAGAACACTAGCCTGAACAGTAGGATCAAGAGCAGTAGTTGGCTCATCAGCAATAATTAAATCTGGTTTAAGAGCAACTACCATAGTAATAACAATTCTTTGTTTCATACCACCTGACAGTGTATGAGGATAAGCACTAAAAATCTTTTCTACATCCCTTAAACCAAATGTTTTTAGTAAACCTAATAAATAGGATTTTTTTTCAGTATATGTTTTAGCACTTCACTCAGTATTATTATTAAGTGCATCTAATAATTGTTTCCCGATGGTGCGAGTTGGGTTTAGCGATGTTAAGGGGTCTTGAGGAATATATCCAATTTTTTGACCTCGAACAATTTGCCAATATTTTTCTTTTTTAAAAATGTTGCTTAGTTCCAAATCACCAATTTGAATTTTATCAGCGCTTATAATTCCATTCTCATTAACATTAATTAACGTTTTTGATGTTACTGATTTGCCAGAGCCTGATTCACCAACTAATCCTACAATTTGCCCACGCTTAACATCCAAGTCAACACCACGAACAATATGAATAGTTTTTTTTCTGCCTGCTGGAAAACTTACATGTAAATTTCTTACTTCTAACAATTTATCATCTTCCATTATTTCTTGCGATTGAAATCTAGAATATAAATATGATCGCTTTTGAGTAGTTTGTTTTTTAATTTGTGACATAATTATTTTCTCTTTCCCTTAGTTATTACTCTAGGATCAAGGGCATCATGAATACCGAGAGCCATAAAGTTTAGCGATAATGATAGTAATAATAATATTAATGTCGGAAGTAGGATTACTCATACGTTTTCACTAGCTTCTGAGGCCGATTCAATTAAGATCTGACCTAAGTTAGTATCATTCCCAGATTTAAAGAAACCAAGAAATGCCAATGATGCAACTCATAAAATTACACTTGGGACATTTTTAACAAATGAATTAGCAATTTTCCCAATAATTGCAGGCAAGGCGTGAACAAATATTTGTCTTGAGGCAGAAGCACCTATTGCTTTTGAGGCTGTTATATATTCCTCGTTTTTAACAGTTATTATGTATAACCTTGTTAAACCCACAAACAATGGCCATCCAGCAATAGACATAGCTAAAATCAAAGAAATTTGGTTTGTCCCAAAGATTCCAACAAATATAAGAATCCAAATAATTGTTGGTGGAGCATTAAAAATATTAATTATTCTCATAATGATTGTATCAATTAATTTACCCGCATAAAAACCAAGGACCGCACCTAAAGTGATGCCAAACACAGCTTGAATTATTGTGGTAATAATAGCAATTTCAATCCCTCTCCATGTTGCATATCACGTTGTAACTCATATATCATAACCAGTTGAAGAGGTTCCTAAAATGGTTTTTAATGTAGGAACTTGCGGTATTAAAACCTTAGTTACATATTCATCAGTTAGTAAAACTCCGTTAGGTCTTGAGTTAATTAAACCATTCAGAACTCACGCTTTAAATAAATGATAAGCATTATAGTGAATAAATAATTGACCTTGATCATTAGTGTCAATGGTTGTTGAATTTGTAAAGAATGCAAATCAATTATTTCATTCAACTTCTTGTCCTAATTCCTTTCCATGACTAACAACATAATTATAGAATTTATAAATCTGATCGTCGGGTGTTATAGCTTTAGTTACAAAAGGTGAATATGCCGGCGGCAACGAGTTAATAAAATCATAACCATTAATTGGTTTGTTGGGGGTATAATTTGTGACTAGACTTGATGGAATTAATAATGATGCCAGTAATATAAACAAAAACACAATTAGCGAAACAACAACAATTGGGTTTGAAAAGAATCTTTTTATAATTTCAATAGCCATTTTTTTAGGGCGCCCTGCTATTGAGGAGGTTTGAACCTTATCACTTTCAGAAACAAAACCGAACTTTCTAGATAGTTCAGAACTTATTTTGTATTTTTTGTTAAATTCTTTAATCTGAGATTGTAAATTATCTTCCATATTTAACGTTCTAACCTACCTTTCATTATGGATTTTGAGACATAGAATTATGGTTTTGTTGATTCAATGCCCTTTTTGCATATAGATCTTTTTCAAGTTTCTTTCTTTCTAAAAATGCTTTAAAAAATAGCCAATAATTTTTCTTATTTTGTGCAGAATATGTAATTTTTGGATCTAATACAGCAAACATTACATCTACAAATATCTCAGCAGCTAATCCAATTCCAGTAAAGAATATCGTTGAAAACATAATAATATTAATTTCTCCAGTTGGGAATGAATTAGCAATAACAGTACTTGTTCCCGGAACATCTCAGTATCTTTCAATAATAATTGAACCAGACAATAGCCCAAGGAATGAGCCAAATAATAAGCTAAATAATGGAATCGAAATATTTCTTAATACATACTTAAAAAATATTTGAGTAGCCTTCAATCCTTTAGTTTTCGCTATTAAAACATAATTAGATGTTAATACAGTAATTACTTGATTTCTTGTATAACTAACATATACAGCCATTGAAGTTAAGGTAATAATTAACACAGGCGGTAGATATGATACAAATAATTTACCGAATGTTGGTTCAAGAGCGTCTCTCGGAACTACGGTTGGAATACCAATTTTTAGTGAAATGGTAATTAATATCGGAGCTAAAACAAATGAAGGAATTGCTACAAATAATAGAACAAATAAATTAGCGCCAGAGTCAAATAATTTTCCCCTTTTATAACCGGCAAAAACACCAATAGTTATACCGCTAATTGAGCTAATAATAAATGCAGGAAGAGTAATTCTAATCGAATATTTTAATGGGGTAAAAAATAATAATTGTATGTTAGTATATTCAGAAGGATTTGGATTATTTTCTTTATTAATAATAAATCCAAAATCACCACGAAAGATATTTCCGATATAACGGAAATATCTTACGATGATAGGAATGGGCGTACCATCTTCATATCTAAGCCCAAAAGCTATTTCATTGTCATATGTAAGTTGCTCAATTGAGAGCTTATTTTTAGGATTTTGAAATAGTTTTTCAACTATTGCTTTAACCGGACTTTGCCCAAAAGCGCTGACAAGTGTATATACAACAAAAGTTATAATAAACAATGTCAGGAGTGCAAATAATATTCTTTGACGTATATATCTAAACATTGTATAAATTAGTTTTTAATCTTTCAATCTACATATAGATCGACACCAGGATTTGTTGAATCAGGTACGACAAATTTTTTCTCGACTAATGCTCTACCAAATTCGTTCTTTTGTTTAAAAATTGCATATGTGAATCCAATATTAAAGAATGATGTAAATTGTTCCATTAACTCAATTGCTTGTTCATTAGTATGTTTTGCAATATATTGTAATCAAAATGCTGCTGTTCATGCATAAGCATCTGTTCCATGCTTGCCATCATGTGATGTCCAAGGGATTGCTTTATTATTGCTATCTCTTTTTAGAAAATAGTGTTCTTTCCCGTTTTCAGTTCTTTTTTCAAAGGTAACAGAGGTAGTATATGGTAGGTATTGTCCCTTATATTTGTTTTCAACTAAATGAAGATCCGCAAACGGTACTGAACCAATTCACTTATGTGGTCCATCCTCGTTAGCATATTTAACCATATCCTTTGCAAGTTGATAAATTTTTGGATAATTTTCTTTTATTAATTTGTTTTTATCACCTGAATCATTTGCTGCTATTCAAGTTAATGTTGGAACTAGGTTTGCGCTAAATGAAAGGCCATCATATCCTGAACCGATTGAGTCGTAGTCGTATGATCACGAAACAGTTTCTGATCCATTTGATCCTCTTGATCTAAAATTATCAAATCTAGGATCATCTTTATTATCAGTGTAATATATTGATAATTTTAATTTTGGATGTAATTGTGAAAATGTTTCTTGAATACTTTCAAATGCTGTTTTATATCCCTTAGGTATATTTATAAATGGAAAGGCATATTTAAACTCAATATCTTGGTCTTTATATTCAGGAAATTCTTTATAAAAATTATCAATTAATTTCTTTAGTTCTTCTTTAATTTGTTCAAAACCGGCAGATTCAAGTTTTTGCGATCTCGTTCCATTCTTTTTAAATAACACTTCTTCATTTTCGCTAGGACTTATTTCTTTGCCTATTGTGCCAAAATCAATTTTTCCAGACTTATCTGCCTTTAGAGCAAATAAAGAGTTTATTCTGTCTCTGACATCATTTGGAGTTCTGAATTTTGATGATTGTTGGTCACTACCGCCAATTGGTGAACCATCTGCAACTTTTGCTATTCATGCCGATGACTGAGAACTGGTTGCTTGCGAAGCAAACTCATCTCAATTAATTGCAGCATTTATTAAAGTTCTAAAAATTAATCCACGACCAGATATAAATTCACTTGGATCATTTAAACCTTTTGATAGCTCGTCTCTTGTTGCCCCATAAACTAATTTAGCAAAAGCATCATTGAATTCATAGAAATTAGTTTTTTGCCCTTGAGGAAGTGCTCTAACAAATGGTTGTGCAACGTTTCTATAAAATGGTCTATTTGTATTTACAACTTGAATGTAACGCAATCCAAATTTATTACCATCTCTCAAAATTTCATCTTGTTGTGCTTTATTTAATTGACTAAATGCAATTTGTGAAACGCTACCTTCTTTGTACTTATTAAAAATTCTGTCTGCAAATGTTTCTGCCGCAACGTTTTGATTATATATAAACACTATTTGTTCAATAGTATCAGGGCTATTCACAAATTTTTGATCATAGTAATTCTTATTTTTCTTAAGAATTAACTCTTGGCCTTTTTGAGGTGATATATAATATGCGCCATTATATAAAGTGTTTTTTAAACTTACTCCATATCAATAGGCTCCAACCTTATATACTATAGAATTTTTATCTAATTTTTTAATCTTATCTTCAAATTTTTTGGTTTCACCATTTTGCAAACCGTTATAGTTATATACTGGCAATTGCTCTGTTTGATTCTTTTCATCAATATATTGCGAAGGAGCTGGCTGAAAGGTATAATCTCTCAATATTAACTTATTAAAGAACTCTGTAAATTCTGGATCATCATGATTAGAAATTTTTTCAAATGTTACAGCATCATCTAGTCCTACTTTTTGTATAAATTCTTTTTCTACAGAAAACTTCTTATGATCAATACCGAAAAGACTGAATAAATAATCATTTGAATACTCCTCTTTATCAGTAAAGGCTGATGAAGAAGCATCTGATAAAACTTTGGCAGCCTCTTTATCAAGTTCCTCAGAACCACCATTTTTATCTCTGAATGATTGACTGACAGAAAGTGTTCTTAATCACGAGTAATAAAAATCTTTTGCATTAACTTCATATTTCGTCTTTTTACCCGTTTCGTCAACTCAAAAAACACCTTTTCGAATAATAAATTGAACTTTAGTAGCTGATTTTAATTTATTATCAAAGTTAAAACTGTTGATAGATTTTTGATTATTCGATTTTAATTCTACAGAAGCAGAAGTGTAATATTTAACTCCGTCTTTTTCGCCATTAGGCTCTGCCATGATATCGGCATCATCGGAATCAAATGTTGTTATAGAACCATTTTTATCTGTTATAACAACTGCAGAAGCCATTGCTAATGCCTTTTTTGTTCAAGTTGGAGTTGTGATATATTGAGCAGTTCCAATTATTTTACCACTTTGATCCTTTTTGACTTTGTTAGTTAAAACTGGTTCTCCGATATTTTCAATGCGAACCAAACCAGCTGAAGTTTGTTGTGTCGTTGCGACACTTACATATCCACCATACGATCTTGAAGCATCATATACAAATGCTTGTCCTGTATAAGGTGAGTTATATTCAAACACGTATTTATGAACTTTACCGCTTTGTAAGTTGTTGCTGCAGCTTGCTAAAAGCAGGGGTACTGAAGCACTAAGTAAAGGTAAAGAAGCTAATAATATTTTGTTTGCTTTTTTCATTTTAATCTCCATTTTTTATAATTCCATAAAAGTCATTAAGGTGTTATTGTATTTAAAAAATTATTATCTAGTTATATAAAATGACTTATATAAAATTACAAAATAATTATAAATTATTTTTAATCTTTTGTTAGGTTTTGCTCTTAAAGAGGCGCATTTTCTCTTGTCTTTCAATGTGACTTTTTTAATACATTTTTGATTGATTTTTATTACTTTTTTATTGAAATTATTTAAATCTGGGTTTTATTAAGAAAATGCTAAAAGATACTTTTTTATTAAGAAAATTCTTATGTTTATTGAGTAATTATGTACCTCTAAAATCCATAATCTTAGGACGGTAAATAATGTTGAAATATGAAAAATCTATATTATTCTTTTTAATTTTAATCTTATTAATTATGATATTTAAATGTATAAGTTGCATTACAAATTCCTCCAAGAATAATATTTTTATTTCACGAATTCATAGAATTCATCTTAATAATACCCTTGTTGAAATTAATAATTTCAATAGCAAAAAATGCAGCTATTATAGCTGTGAACATACTAGAAATTTGATAATTTTCATTTATTTTTTTTATGTCCATCATTTTTTCCTAACATTTATTATTTTAACAACATTTAAAATTTTTTTGCAAAAAAATATAATACTTTTTAAATTTATTTATAAAAATCGACTTAGTTTTAGTAGTTTTATTAATATAAAAAATAAAATAAAAAAATAAAGCAATATTAGATATTTTTGATATAATTTTTTTAATTCAACTTGTTATGGCTAATTATTTAGCATAATGAATTGGATTAACATAGTTAATGTCTTATCCGAGCTTTTTTGCTTATTTCACTAAATAATTTAGATCAGGGTCTGCGGAGTCTGATTTTTTAAAATTGTGATAAAATTTTACTATTATGAATTCAAAGACAAAAAATATTATTTTTAACGAACATAAAGACAATATTAAATGAGACATATATTTTATGTCCTTAGCCAAATTAAGTGCATTTAGATCTAAGGACCCGACAACAAAAGTAGGAGCCTGTATTGTAAGCCCAAATAATTATGTCATTTCATTAGGTTACAATGGAATGCCGACTAGTTTTAATAACACCGAGGTTGATAATGACCTAGCCTTTCCATGGAATCGACCAAGTTGTTCTGATGATGTGCTACATTCAAAATATACATATGTTGTTCATGCTGAAGCAAATGCTATAATTAATGCTAATCTAACTAATTCTAAAATTGAACCAGGTTCAGCAATTTATGTTACACATTCGCCATGCTATAACTGTGCAAAATTAATTGTCCAATCAAAAATATCGAAAGTTTATTATGCTAGTGAATATAAACCGGAAGCAGATGATTTTAAAGCTAGCCTAAAAATATTTAGCACCTTTGGTGTTGAATTTATAAAAATAAAAAATGATTTTGATATTGATTTTAAAATAAAGAAATAATTTTTTATTTAATTTAAATTTTAAGGTCTTAAAAATAAATTTAATATCATATGTTTGATAAATATTTTTAAACTATAAAAATATTGCAATTTGACTAAGAATTAACAATTTTCTAATAAAAAATTAGAAAAAAAATAGTTCTACTTTAGGAATTTCATAAGAAATTGTTTTATTTTTTTGTCTACTTTAAAATCAAAATAATTTCTTACGAAATAAATAATTAAAATTATCAAGCAGGTCTTGATAATTTTAATTATTTTGTTATAGTTTCTCCACATGATTGAGAGCTCAAAAGAGTTGCTAGATTTATTAAATATCGATGAATATTTTATTAAATCAAACATAAAAAAAATCAATTTAAACTTGTTTTGGTTATAAAAACCACTAAAATTTAAGTTAAAAAAAGAATAAAGCCATCATTAAATTAAAAAAAATTCCCACTTTTTGGGGAAAAATTAAACAACTAAAAATATAAAAAAAAATTGCCTATATTTATAGCAAGCTTTTTTTGTTCCCTGAAAACTGAATATCGACTTTTTTGTTTTAGATAACTTCTATAGAATCACTATTAAACCAATCAATTTATTAGTACTGGTCAGCTGAATATATTGCTATACTTACACCTCCAGCCTATCAACCTCATAGTCTATAAGGAATTTAATAGGGAATACTCATCTCTGAGGGGGCTTCCCGCTTAGATGCTTTCAGCGGTTATCCCTGCCGCACTTGGCTACCCAGCTATGCTTCTGGCAAAACAACTGGCACACCATCGGTGCGTCCACTCCGGTCCTCTCGTACTAAGAGTAG